>JBLMWY010000083.1:0-7165 GCA_050257475.1 Bdellovibrio bacteriovorus | reverse complement strand
CGCCTCGGCCTATCTGACCCTCGTGATCGCGGGGCTCCTGATCGCGGTGGGGATCGCGCGGCTCATCATGAGCCTGCAGCTGCGGCCCGCGGCGGGCTGGTATTGGCCGCTCCTCTCGGGCCTGATCTCGATCCTCTTGGGGGGTATGATCATCGCGCAATGGCCGGCCTCCGGACTCTGGGTGATCGGTCTCTTCGTGGCCATCGAGCTCATCGTCAACGGCTGGTCCTACGTCTTCATCGCACTCGCCGCGCGCAAGGCAGGTACGGCAGGGGCGCGGTCCGCAGCGGCTTGACCTCTGGTGTCCGCCGGGTGTCCCGTCGCCCCGACTGGATGTCACGGAAGCAACCGCCACGTCGATCGGACAGCCTTGACCCAAGTCGTGCTTTGGGCAAGGCTGTTGCCGCGTGCAGCCAAATAGCGAGCGATCATCGACCGACCGGATGACCCCTCAGGGTGCCGCAAGCGCACACCACATGCCCGACAACCTAGACAACCGGATCCTTGTGCATCTGCGCGGGATACGGAGCGGTGCCGCGGCTCTCGCCGCGAAGGTGGACAGGCTCACCCTGCGCATGGGGTCCCTGGAAGAGCACGTGGCCGGACTGCGCCGGGGCCTGGACCTGTTTCATGGTGACATGGCGATCATGAGCCATCGTCTGGACCTTCATGAGCGACGCCTGGAACGGATCGAAAAGCGGCTCGAGCTGGTGGATTGAAAGGCGCGGCCGACAAACCGCGGGAATTCCTTGAGCGAACCGAGGGCGGGGAATGACCGCTTTCGCCGCGACCCCGGGGACGATCCGCTGATGCCTCGCAGGGGGCGCTGTCGCGTTCTGTCAAGCCACGGGTCAAACGACTCTCTATTCTTTGCTCGCCGGCGGCCTCTGGTCCAGCCCGCTGTAGTCGGCGGATCCGACGCGATCCGAGGTCTTTCCAACAATCCGCCAAGGGGCTCATGTTGATGTTCCCCCCTGTCCCGCCGCCGTTGACTGCGGCTGTGGATGTCGTGCTCTTGACGGCCGTGGGGCGGGGGTATCGAGTAGGCGAGTGGACCCGCGGTAGGGGGTGATCTATGAGCTCCGGTACGGGCGTGGCCCGGCTCCCTGTTCGCTAACCGACCTCATAAGAACAGAGGTGTCCCAATGAAAGCTCTTCTTCCTCATCGACCTCGCGGACTTCTGGTCTGCGCCGCGGTGCTCCTATCGGCAACCCTCGTCATCGGCTGTGCCTCGACGGGCAAGGACGTCACGGGCTTCGACAGTCTCACCCTCGCGCCGGGGGATACGGGCAACTGCGACTCCAGCCCCTGTCAGGTCTATCTCCAGATGCCGGCCGGCACAGGCAGCTACGAGGTGACCGCCAACGAGGTCAGTGTGGGCACCTTCCCGGCGGGCCAGAAGGCCTTTCTCGGCAGCTTCTGGCAGAGCCAAGCATTTCAGATACGGGGCATGGATGTGCCCAAGGCCTACGCCTATATCCCGGTGCAGCGTTGACGTCCTCTATGGCCCTGTTGGTCCATTCGGCTGGGAGAGATTTCCATGTCGGACGTTTCGAAGGCTTCGAGCCTTACCAAGGTTTGGCGGTGTCCTCGGCGCGCCCCGGGGGATGAGGGTGCCTGGGGGCGGCCCCGCTCGGGCGCGCTCGGTGCCGTTCTGCTCTCGGCGATCTGTCTGGCCTGCGCCTGGGGTATCCTGGCCGCGGACGGAGGGCCGCGCCACCACGCCCAGGGTGGTTACGACGCGCAGACCGGCATCTACAGGGTCGCCCCGGGCGATGAGCTTGGGGCCATCGCCCGGCGCTTTGGCGTTTCCGCCAGCGCCCTGGAGCAGCAAAACGGTCTGAGCTCATCCGAGATCCAGGTCGGACAACCGCTCCAGGTGACGCCAGGGGCCCAGGTCGCCACCAAGACGGCAGGACCGGATGCTGCTCAGACTGTCGCGAGCGCCGCGACCCCCCAGACCACAGCGGTCAATCCCTTCACGCTGCCGCCCGATCCTTGGCCCCGGAAGATCCAGGTGGGGGACCAGACGCTCACCGTCTACCAGCCTCAGGTGGAGTCCTGGAGCGGCAACCAGATCGCCTTCAGGGCCGCTGTGGCCGTGACTCCCGCGGGTCAAGGCGAGGAGGCCTTCGGGGTGGTTGAGGCCCAGGCCCAGACCCAGGTGGATCGGGCCCAGCGGGAGGTGGTCATCGAGAACCTAAGGATCGTCAAGGTCCAGTTTCCAACCCTGCCGACCGAGGGGGAGGAGCTGGCCAAGGCGTTCGGATCCGCAGTCCGGGTAGTCCCGCTCGACCGCCTGGAGGCGTCCTTGGCGGCCGCCGGGGTGACGCCGCCGGCCGGATTGGCGGTGCAGAACGCCCCGCCGCGGATCATCGTGAGCGACCGGCCCGCGGTCCTGGTGCCCATCCAGGGTACGGCGATCTGGAAGCCGGTCCCAGAGACCCAGCTCCTTCGGGTCATCAACACCCGGGCGGTGATCCTCGCGAGCGAGGCCGGTGGACCCTACTACCTGCATCTTCTGGACGGTTGGGTGAGCGCCCAGGCCCTGGCCGGCCCCTGGACCCGTGCCGAGATCATGCCGGCCGGTCTGGATGCCGTGGCGAGCCAGTTGGCGGCCTCAGGTCAGGCGGACCTGCTCAACGGCAGCCCGAGCACCCCGACCCTGGACCTGCTGGCCGCCGGGCTGCCGACCGTCTACGTGAGCGAGACCCCCGCCGAGCTCCTGGTGTTCAAGGGACAACCCGATCTGGTGCCCATCGAGGGTACGGGCCTGCTGTGGGCCAATAACACCACGGCCGATGTCATCGTCGACACGGCCGACGGCAGCTACTACGTCCTGTTGGCTGGACGCTGGTTCAAGGCGGCGGGCCTGAATGGTCCCTGGACCTATGTGTCGAGCAAGGCCCTGCCGGCGGACTTCGCCCGCATCCCGCCGAAGACGCCCGCCGGGGTGGTGCTGGCGGCGGTGGCCGGGACCGCCCAGGCCAAGGAGGCGGTGATCGCCAACTCCATCCCCCAGACCGCCACCGTGCCCCTTAAGGGCGGACCCAGCTTCACCCTCAAGACCGATGGCCCCCCGACCGTCGGGCTCTTGAAGGGGACGGATCTGGAGTATGTGGTCAACTCCGAGACCCCCGTGATCCGGGTGGATGGCAAGACCTATTACGCCTTGGAGGCGGGCGTCTGGTTCGAGTCCCAGAGCCTGGACGGCCCCTGGACGGTGGCGACCTCGGTGCCGGCGCCGATCTACGCCATCCCGCCCAGCTCGCCGCTGCACTACGTGACCTATGCGCAGGTCTATGGATCCACACCGGAGGCTGTCTACGTGGGCTATACGCCGGGGTACCTGGGCACGGTGCTCTCCGACGACGGGGTGGTGGTCTACGGCACCGGCTATGACTACGAGCCCTGGATCGGCGACGCCTGGATCGCGGCCCCCGAGACCTATGGTCTCGCCGCCGCCCCTGTCTACAACCCCGCGGTCGGCTACGCCTATGGGTTCGGTCTAGGGATGGCAACCGCGGCCATGGCCGAGCCCTATTGGGGCGGTGCCTACTACCGGCCCTACGCGGCCGGCTACGGGTGCTGCGCCGCCACCAGCGCCAATGTCTACAGCCATTGGGGCGACACCGTGGCCGCGGGCACCCGCACCTGGTACGCAGGGGGTGGCATCGCCGGCACGCAAGCCCGCGGCGCCTACACCGATTACCGCACCGGGACCACCGGGACCTATGCCGCTGGGCGCAGCTACGACGCCTGGACTGGCACGGCCCAGCGGGGCTACGGGCGGACCTTCGACACCGCGGGTGGCACCACCGGCGCTGTGGAGCGGGGGGAGCGCTACAACCCCTACACGGGGACCCGCTCCTACGGCTCCCGCGCCACCGCCACGGGGCCCGGCGGGGACACCGTCTCCCGGGACACCGCGGCCACCGAGGACCGCTCTGGTCAGTCGGCGGTCGCCCACCAGACCACCTTCGACAATGCCCGCACCGGCGAGAGCCACACGGCCACCACGGCGCGGGTCGGCGACAACCTCTATGCCGGCGCCGACGGTCAGGTCTACCGCAATACCGGTGCCGGCTGGGAGAGCCATGGGGACGGTGGCTGGCAGTCGGTGGGAGGCGATGCGGACTGGGCGGACCGGGAGCAGCAGGCCCGGACGGCGGGGGATGACCGCTTCAGCGGTTTCTCCGAGGGTGGCTGGGACGACAGGTCCGGCGGCGGATTCGCCGATCGCTTCGGCGGCCTCGATGGAGGCGGGTTTGCCGACCGCTTCGGAGGCGGCGGTTTCGGCGGGCGCTTTGGTGGGGGCGGTTTCGGAGGCTTCCGGGGCCGGCGCTAGCCAAGTATAGAATGGGACCCCCGGGCGGGAATCGAACACGGGTCCGCCTTCCGCCGCGGGTAGACGACACCCGCGTAACACCAAATCAGGAGGTATGCCATGGCCACTGCCGCAGGCCCAAAGGGCCCGGTCGCCGCAACCGAGAGCAAGCGATCCAGCCTGCAGGTGGATCTGTGGCTCTTCATCCTGATGCTCGGGCTGGCGCTGATCGGCGTCGCGGTCACCGAGATGGCGCACGCGGGCGGCAAGCTGTACTGGCTCTTCCTGGTCCTGGTCTATGCCGGCATCAGCGTGGTGCGGGCCTGGCAGACCGCGAAGGGGCGCGACGCACCGGTCTGGCCCATGATCCGGGCCCAGGTGCTGCATTGGCTGGGGGCCCTGGTGGCCATCAACATCGTCCTCTATTACGAGTCCGTGGACATCGCTAACCGGGGGGCGGCGGCGGACTACTCACTCCTGATCCTCGCCCTTGCCTGCTACCTCGCCGGGGTGCACTTCAACTGGTCCTACCTGCTCCTTGGGGGGCTCCTGGCCGTCATGGCCGTGGGCCTCGGCTATCTGGACCAGCTCTCGCTCTACGGCCTGATCATCCCCTTGGCGGTCCTGGCGGTCTGGGTCTACGTCAGGCGCGGCGGCGGGGCCAAGACGCAGTCCTGAGGGGGTGCCCTCGGCCCATGGCCCCGGACAGAGCCCATTGGCTTGGCCCCACCGCGGAGGGCCTGCTCATCTGGGCGGGGCTGATCCTGCTGCTCTATGCCCTGCACGATGTCTTCGCCATCGTCCTGCTGACCTTCCTCCTGGTGTATCTGGTGCGTGCCATCGTGGTCCCCTTGGCGCGCCGCATCAGCCCGGGGCAGGCGCGTCCGGGACTGGAGCGGTGGCTCACCCTGGCAACCTTCGGTGCCATGGTGGCGTTGCTTTGGGGCCTGGGGAGTCTCGTCGGCCCCCAGCTCGTCCTGCAGGGCCGGCTCCTGACCGCCCATGCCCAGCACCTCGAGCCCGAGGAGCTGCGCGATCACCTCCTGGCCCGGACCCTGGGGGCCTATCTCTTTGGACAGACCTACGGCACCCCGGAGGACCCGCGCTACCAGGCGGCCTTCGCCCAGTTCGCCGCCCAGGGCCGCGCGGGGGAGGGGGCCTTCGCGGACTTCGGGCCCCTGCAGGCGCGGGTTCAGGCCGGTTTCGAGATGGCCTACGAGGAGGCGGAGCGGGCACGGCTGCGTCATCAGCTCAAGGGCAGCGAGGCCGACGGCCGGGCGCTTGAGCAGTGGCGCGGGCTGCGCGCGTCGCCCGAGTACGCCCAGGCATTTCAGGCCTGGTTCGAGGGTCCCCAGGGCAAGGCCATCGAGGTCCCCTACGATCGAGACAGCTTCCTGGCCCTGAGCGCCGCCTACGGGGAGGGGTTGGCCGCCTTCAATCGGGTCTACCGAGCGCGGGTCATACAGACGCCGGAAGGGCTGGCCCTGGCACGGCTCGACTTTCAGCGCGCCAAGGAGCTGGAGCTCGCCCGCCAGTGGTGGGCGGCGAGCCCCGTCGCCGCCAGTCTGCGCGCGCACCTGGAGCAGGATGCGACGGCCGCTGCGGCGCGCCTCGCGGACCGCGTGGTGGCGGGCGTTCGGGCCTTGATCGCGATCCCAGCCCAGGTGGGCACGGCCCTGCTGCTGACCATCCTGATCAGCTTCGATATGGCCGGCCTCAAGCGGGGCGCGCTGCGGCTTGGGGAGGGCCGCCTCGCGGGCCTCTATGGCAAGGTGGTCCCCAACCTGGTGGCGGTGGCGCGCCTGATCGGCCGCTCCTTCGCGGCCCAGGGGCTGATCGCGGTCTTCAATACCCTGCTGACCTTGGCCCTGATGCGGCTGCTCGGTCTCGGCAACGAGCTCCTGCTCGGCGCGCTTGTCTTCATCGCCAGCTTCATCCCGGTGCTGGGGATCATCCTCTCGGGCATCCCGATCGCGCTGCAGGCCCTGCTGCAGCCGGACGGCTCGCTGGTCCTGGCGCTCTATGCCCTGCTGGGCATCGGCGCCATCCACGCCATCGAGTCGATGGTGCTGTCCCCAAGGATCGTCGGGCGCTTCCTGCACCTGCATCCGGTGCTGGTGCTGGCGGTGCTGGTGGTGGGCGAGCATCTGTTCGGCATCTGGGGCCTACTGCTCGGGGTCCCGGTCGCGGTCTTTGCCATCCACGCGGGGCTCCTGGCGGAGCCCATCCCCGGCATCTACGAGCCCGCGACCCGCGTGCAGCCGGCCGGCGCGCCCGATCCTGTCGCGAAATGATGGGCGGGTTGCTGGGCAAACCCTGAGAATCGAGGCCCGTCGACAGCGTCACGATCCCGGTCCGGCCGGAGCGACCCATGGATACCACGAGCTTCCTCAGCACCTTCGCGGCGACCCTCTTCGCGCTCCTCAACCCCCTGGGGATGCTGCCGGTCTTCATGGGCTACACGGCCCACTTGAGCAAGGGCGTTCAGGGGTGGCTGGCTCTGCTGGTGGCCTTGACGGTCGTGGGGCTGATGCTGCTCTTCCTCCTGACCGGCAACGCCATCATCGACTTCTTCGGCATCACCCTGGACTCCTTCCGGGTGGCGGGCGGCATCCTGCTGCTCCTGATCGGCATCAACATCGTCACGGGCGACCCGGGCAAGGCGGCTAAGGATCTGGTTGTGCAATCCCAGGAGAGCGAGCTGGGAGAGGCAAAATCCGTCTACCGCCAGATCGTGGTCCCTTTCGCCATGCCGCTCCTGGTCGGACCCGGGGTGATCGCCAACCTGATCCTCTACGCCGGTGAGGCCAGGGCGATGAAGGAGGCGGAGATTTCCC
>JBLMWY010000082.1:0-5257 GCA_050257475.1 Bdellovibrio bacteriovorus | reverse complement strand
ACGGCGATGCCACTGCTAGCTGGAGGTCCCTTGCGCGGGACGGCCGGGGCGTCGTTGTTGACCAGCCATAGCAACCGCCGCTGGGCTGGTGCGGGCCTGTCGCTGGACCTGGCCACGACTTTGAAGGCCGGGCAAAACGGAAGGCCCAGCAAAATGCCCTCAAGGCACCCGGGCCGCGCGGCGGCGGACCCAGGGGCGGCCGACACAGAATCGCCAGCGCGGCCATGGATGACCTCGGCGCGAGCACCCCGCCCTAGGACGGGGCACCGAACGGGTGGGCGCTGGATTGGGCAGGCGCACGGGGCGTTGTGATTGCGAATTCTCAATCAATCGCTGGGCCAGCGCTTGTCATCTCGCGACAGGGAGGCGACGGCTGGATCAGCTCGGTCGACCGCCCGGCGACTCCCAATGGAGATCACCCTGCCCCCGGACCCGGTCGGCGACTGCGACCGCGGCGCCACCCTCAGTTGGGAAGGGGGTCCTGATCGAGCTCCCGCAACAGCGCAGGGATGCCCAGCAGAGGACCGAGCCGCACGGCCCCATCGGTCACCGCCGCGAGCTGGGCCAGCGCCTTGGGAGGGAGCGCGGAGAACGGCATCAGAGGGGCCCGACCCTTGGGACCTCTGGGACTCGCGACCGATCGGGCCCAGGGCGCGGTGCTCGGCCCGCCCTGGGCTCGCTGGCGGAGAACCTAGTCCAGATTGCCCTTGAGGTGCTGGTCGTACAGATATCCGCCTAGGGCGCCGACCCCGACGCCGATCAGGGCGCCCGCTCCCGCCTCGGCGGTGAGGGAGCCGATGGCGGCGCCGGCGGCGGCCCCCATCAGGGCACCGCTGGCGGTGCGGGTACCGGTGGTGGTTCCGCAGCCACCGAGGGCGACGGTTGCGGTCAATAGGGCGGGGATCAGGAAGTTCTTCAGCGGGAAGGTCGGCATGGGGGAAAGCTCCGTTGCATGTCCAGGTCGCGGGGAGCCGCCGCGGCATCGGGTGGCCGCGTCAGCGTGTAGCATGCTCAGCCCTTGCAGGGGTACTTGGCCGCCAGGGCGCGGACCAGACCCAGCGCCGGCTCCTCCCCCATCAGCTTGGCGTCGCTCGACTCGGCCGCTGCCCAGGCGTTGAAGGCCGCAAGCCCGTCCTCCACGGTGCTCCCCTTGGGCATACAGTAGAGCCGCTTCATCTTGCCGGGCTTGCTGATCAGGTCGTGATACTGGGCGACACCCTCGATGAAGGCGCGGCAGGCCTGATGGGCCACGATATGCTCAGCGGCGCTCGCGGGCACCGAGCAGACGGCGTGGAGGTCCCGGGTGCTGTCGAATCGGAGGTTGGACTCCTCGACCGCGACCGCCTGACCCAAGGTGAGGGCCAGGCCCACCGCCACCGCGAAGGCGCGCGGGGTCAAGGAGGGGGTGATAGGGCCGGGCATACCAGTGGCAGGGGCGCGGGATAGGTGCTTCATCATCGTATCGATTCCTCGAGACTAGGGGCCAGTTTGATTGACGTGCTGGTTTGGCCTTTCCCCCCGCGAGCCAAGGGGTGCGCCGATGGATGGGGCGATCACGGGGCCGCCTCTGCTTAGCTGACGGGATTGAGACTACTCGCGACTTGCAACTCGCCCCTGTGCGGCATCAGTCCCACCGATGACCCGAGCGCGGCCGCTGGGACTCGCCAGGGGCGCGTTGGATCCGGGGGGTGGCGATGTAGGGGCGACGGCGAGGCCTACCCCAGGCCCTACCAGTTGCGAATTCTCGATGAGCGCACGGCCGGGCGCTTGTCATCTCGCGACAGATTGCGCCCTCCCCTTGATGAGAGCGCCGCAAACAGGGCGCAGCACGGCCGGGGACGCGCGGGGGAAGCGCGGCCGCGTCAAGCTAAACCGTGGCTTGAGAGGCTCCCCCCTCACGCCAACCCCTGACCCCTGTGGTGCGCGGGGCTTTTGCGACACCCTCGTGATGCAGAAGGGTCCAGGCGTCGATGCAAGGCCTCGAACGGCCGCACTACGCCGGCTTGCGCAGCAAGTCGACCCGATGGGGTTTCAGGAAGCGGGCCCCCTCGGGGGTGAGGTGGCGCTCGAAGGCGGCGCGGATCTCGGCGCGGCGCCGGGCATCGAGGTGGCGCTCGCTGTGGGTCACATCGATGAAGCGGGACTCGAAGCTCGGCCAATCGGGATAGCGCCCCTCGGACTGGAAGAAGCGCTCCTGCTCCAGGGTGAAGAGCCCCTCCCCCACCGCCCGCACCAGGGCCTCGAAGGCGGCCTCCCGCACCACCCGCTCGTCCTCGATGAGTCGCATCAGGTCGTTGAAGGGGCCCCAGTAGACCGGCTCCGAGCAGTAGAAGAGCCCGCCGGGCTTGAGCACCCGATGGACCTCCCGGAGCGCCTGATCCATCAGCCCCACCGGGACATGGTGCAGGGACTTGAGCATGACTACCGCGTCGAAGCTCGAATCCGGCTCGGCGATGGCCTGGGCACCCCCGTAATGGAAGCGCACGCCGGGGAGATCGAGGGCGAGGTTCTTCTCGTGCTGGATGCGGTCCACCTCGTAGGCGCTGACGGAGGCGGCCCCCAGCCGGCCCACCAGGAGCCGGGTGGTCCAGGCGGCCCCGCAGCCGAGCTCCAGGACGCGGCGGCCGCGAACCGGCAGGAGCTCCTCCATGAGGTCGATCTCCTCGCAGGATCCGTAACGGTCGGCGGCGTGGATCCGCATGGAGGCGGCGGCGGACGGATGCGGCTCTTGGTGCTGGCTCATGGTCGCTGGATCCTAGACTGGATGGGTGCCCGTCCTTCCCACTGAAGGGGCAGGGACGACTTGCTGCGGCGCAGCAAGTATACTTCAGCGGCGGCCGGGGCCGGCCTTAGTCAAGGTTCAAAAGACAACGTGGGCAGAGCCTCCGGCGCTGTCCAGAGCCCGAACCACGCCGGGCCCTTATGGCGCTCACGTCATTTTTGAACCGATCCTTAGCCTCGACCCACCCGATCGCCCACGGCCAACCATCGACAAGGTCCCCCATGATCTCGCGCCTTCTGCTCGTGCTGCTCGTGCTCGCCGCCCTGATCGGCGGTCTGGCCTATCTGAAATACGGACAGATCCAGGGGGAGATCGCCATGTTCTCCCAGCCCATGCCGGCCCCCGTGGTGGACGTGGCCGAGGTGCGGGAGACCCGCTGGGAGCCGACCCTCAAGGCCGTCGGCTCGGTGGCCGCGGTGCAGGGGGTGGCGGTGAGCAATCAGGTGGCGGGCCAGGTCAAGGAGATCCGCTTCGATTCCGGGGCCACCGTGACCCGGGGCCAGATCCTGGTGCTGCTCGACGACGACGTGGACCAGGCCGACCTGGAGGGGCTCCAGGCGGCGGAGCGCCTGGCCGGCCTCCAGCTCAAGCGCAACGCCACCCTGCTCAAGGATAGGGCCGTCTCCCAGGGGGATGTGGACGAGTTGAGCGCCCAGCTCGATCAGGCCCGGGCCCAGGTCAAGTCCAAGCAGGCGACCATCGACAAGAAGGTGATCCGGGCCCCCTTCGACGGCCAGCTCGGGATCCGCCAGGTGGATCTGGGCCAGTTCCTGCCGGAGGGCACGCCCATCGTCCAGCTCCAGGCCCTGGACCCCATCTATGTGGACTATGCCCTGCCCGAGCGGGAGATCAACAATCTCAGGATCGACCAGGCGGTGCGGGTGCGGGTCGCCGCCCACCCGGACGCGACCTTCGATGGCACCATCGCCGCCATCACCCCCGGCGTCGAGAAGGGGACGCGCAGCGTCCAGGTGCGGGCCCGCTTCGCCAATGCGGAGCTGAAGCTCCGCCCCGGCATGTTCGCACGGGTGGAGAGCCTGCTGCCGGTTGAGGAGCGGGTGCTGACCCTGCCCCGGGAGGCCATCGCCTTCAACACCTATGGGGACTCGGTCTTCCTGGTGGAGGAGCAGAAGGGCAAGCTCCAGGTCCAGCGGCGCCAGATCCAGACCGGGGCGGTGCGTGGAGACGAGGTGGCGGTGCTGTCAGGCCTCGCGGCCGGCGACCGGGTCGTCTCCGCCGGCCAGGTGAAGCTCATCAACGGCCAGGAGATCCAGATCAAGGGGGCCAGCCCGGTCGCGGCCGAGGGCGGCGCCGGTGCTGGGACGACGCCCCGATGAAGCTCACCGACCTCTTCGTCCGCCGCCCGGTGCTCGCGAGCGTCGTGAGCCTGCTGCTCTTCATCCTGGGGGTGCGCGCATTCCTGGATCTGGAGGTGCGCCAGTACCCCAAGACCCAGAACACGGTGGTGACCATCACCACCGCCTATCCGGGGGCGAGCAGCGACCTGGTCAAGGGCTTCATCACCACGCCCCTGCAGCAGGCCATCGCCGAGGCGGACGGGATCGACTTCCTGGCCGCCACCAGCACCGCCGGGGTCTCGGTGATCGAGGCCAACATGCGCCTCAACTATGACCCCAAGGCAGCGGTGGCGGAGATCCAGGCCAAGGTGGCAAGCCGGATCAACGTTCTGCCGGAGGCGGCCCAGAACCCGGTGATCGACTCCACCACCGGCGACTCCACGGCGCTCATGTACCTCGCCTTCTACAGCGCGGAGATGGACCTGCCCCAGATCACCGACTACCTGCTGCGGGTGGTCCAGCCCCAGCTCCAGGCCCTGGAGGGGGTGGCCAAGGCGGAGCTGATCGGCAACAAGACCTTCGCCATGCGCATCTGGCTCGATCCCGCACGCATGGCCGCCCTTGGGGTGACGGGTGAGGACGTGACCCGGGTCCTGCAGGGCAACAACTATCTCTCGGGGGTGGGGCGGATCAAGGGGGACCTGGTCCAGGTGGATCTCTCCGCCACCACGGATGTGAGCCGGGTGGAGGACTTCGAGCGCCTGGTGGTGAAGGCGCAGTCCGACACCCTGGTGCGGCTCCAGGACATCGCCCGCATCGAGCTAGGGGCCGAGGACTACGACTCCAGCACCCTCTACAAGAGCACCCCGGCCATCTTCATCGGGGTGGAGCAGACCCCCGGGGCCAATCCCCTGGACGTGGCGGGCCGGGTTAAGGACCTCCTGCCCAGGCTAGCGGCGGACTTCCCCCAGGGTTTGCAGGCCT
Source organism: Bdellovibrio bacteriovorus (assembly GCA_050257475.1). Taxonomy (GTDB): domain Bacteria; phylum Pseudomonadota; class Gammaproteobacteria; order Chromatiales; family Chromatiaceae; genus Thiodictyon. The sequence continues at coordinate 193 of JBLMWY010000082.1, read as the reverse complement.
TCGTCCCCTACGACGCCAGCGAGTTCATCGAGGAGTCGATCCGGGAGGTCTTCAAGACCCTGGCGGAGGCGGTGCTGATCGTGCTCCTGGTGATCTTCCTGTCGCTCGGGTCCCTGCGGGCGGCCCTGGTCCCCTCGGTGGCGGTGCCCCTGTCCATCGTGGGGGCGGGCTTCCTGATGCTGCTCATGGGCTT
>JBLMWY010000081.1:0-5409 GCA_050257475.1 Bdellovibrio bacteriovorus | reverse complement strand
CGATTCTCGCTGCTCGCACCTTCTGGACTCATCGATGGGCTCCGACTCCGAACCGCCGCCGGCTGCCAGTCCAGGCCGGCACCGGTGACCCCCAGTGTAATCGACCACCCGACCATGGGGTGTCGGTTTGTTCCGGACGCCCAAGTGCACCGGCACCGCCCCGTCCCGGTCCTTACCGTCCCCCGCCAGCAGCCTCGGCCCTGAACACCGGCCGGAGCCGATGCAATTCACGAGACAACCCCGCTCCTTCGCTATACTCTGACGCGTTCCTCGGGGTCGCGGGCCACAAGACCTGCGCCCCGCCCTCCCCTTGGTCGCATTCGGGCTTGTGCAGACGGAGGATGATGGTCATGGCATTTGGCTCCCGGGTCAGTCGGTGTCACGAATCGGCCTTCGGTGCGCCGACGCCCGCGACGGCGTTCCGGACTTAAGTCACGGGGATGGTGCTTCGACTGGAGGTCCTGCGCTACCGGGGGCTGCCGCCCGAGCAGCCGCTGGGCCTCGCCCACCGCGGTGGCGCCTGCACCCTGGGCCGCAGCCCGGACAACGATCTGGCCCTGGTGGACCCGGAGCGGCTGGTCTCTAGCCATCACGCCGACATCGAGATGCGCGGCGATGGGGTCTGGATCATCGATCGAAGCACCAACGGCACCTTCCTCAACGGCTCCCCGGAGCGCCTGCCGGCCGGTCAGCCCGTCGAGCTCCACACCGGGGACACCCTTGCCGTAGGTCCGTACGAGATCGCGGTCGCTATTGATCAGGACCAGGACCTCGCCGCTCCCGACCCCTTCGCCCTCGATCAAGAGCCCCTACCGGGGATGGTGGGCCCGGGTCCGGCACCGGACATCATGGAGCTGCTCGGCGGTAGCGGCGGTGAGCCCCCGGGGGCGGACCGAGTGCCGGTGGCGGATCCCTTCGCCGACGCTCGGCCCCTGGATCCCTTTCTCGCGGGTCCCGCGCCCCAGGAGGATGGACCTCGGGCGGCCGAGCCCCGCCCGACGCCGGTGGAGCACGTCTTTTTTCGCCCTCCGGAGTCCCAGCCGATCCCCGAAGGTTACGATCTGCTCCGGGACGAGCTTCCCATCGCCCCCGCCACCCCGAATTGGGAGCCGGCCCCGGCGGAAGGGCCGGAGCCGGGTCCTGAGTCAGAACCACCCGTGATGCCCCCGGGTTCGGCCGCGCCCGGCGCCGCCACCGACTGGCGGTTGGACCTATCGCCTGCCGAGGAGTCGGATCGACCGCCTCCGCCCCCGGTGATCCCAACCCCTGGTCCGGCGGGACCGCGCCCGGGCCTGGGCGAGTCCCTTGCGCCCGAGGTCCCGCCGGAGCCCCGTTCGGAGGTCTCGGAGCCGCCCCCCAGAACGGGCCCCCAATCCCCACCAGGAGACCTACTCGCCGCCTTCCTCGCCGGCCTGGGTACCGGCGAGCCCGATCAGGTCAAGGACCCGGCGGCCCTGCTCCGGGACTCGGGCGCGCTCCTGCGGGCCCTGACCGCGGGCCTCGCCGCCACCCTGATGGCGCGGGCCCAATTCAAGAGCGAGCTGCGCCTGGGGGTGACGACCATCCGGCGCGCCGAGAACAACCCTTTCAAGTTCTCGGTGAGCCCGGACGAGGCCTTGGAGCGTCTGCTGCTGCGCCCCAACCCGGCTTATCTGGCCCCGTTGGACGCCGCGCGGGGGGCCTTTGCCGACATCCAGGCCCACGAGATGGCCATGATCGCCGGCCTGCGCGCGGCCCTGCGCGCGCTCCTGGCCCGGTTCGAGCCGAGCGCGCTGGAGGCCCGGCTGAGCAGCGCGTCCGGGCTGGACAGACTGCTGCCCATGGCGCGAAAGTCGCGCTACTGGGACCTCTTCACCCAGACCTATGGGCAGGTCGCCGCGGACGCGACGGAGGACTTCATGCAGCTCTTCGGTGAGGCCTTCACCCGCGCCTACGAAGACCAGATCCTGCGCCTGGGCCAGGCGCGAGGGCGCCATACTCCAGCCTGAAGTCGCTCGCCCAACCGACCGACACGCAATCGATACGAGGAGTGGACCGATGAGGAGCAAACACGCGATGCATTGGGGCCAGATCACCGGTTGGCTGCTGGTGGCGGCGACTCTAGCCCTGACGACCGCGTGCGGCGGAAAGCCGCCCAAGGAGGAGAAGCCACCTCCGGTGCTGCGGGTGAGCGTGCTGACGGAGGCGGATGCCAACCGCGGCCCCGGTGGCCAGGCCCTGCCCATCGTGGTGCGTCTCTACGAGCTCAAGGCCCAAGGGGCCTTCGGAGGGGCCGACTTCTTTAGTGTCTATGAGCGGGAATCCGAGACCCTGGGCAGCGAGCTGATCGCGCGAGAGGAGCTGAGCCTGGTACCCGGTCAGACCCGCAAGCTCCAGAAGCCGCTCGATCCCCAGACCCGCTATCTGGGCGTCCTCGGCGCCTTCCGGGACATCGACCGCGCCAACTGGCGGTCCATGGTGCCCATCCCGGCGGACCAGGACGTGGACGTGGAGGTCGCGGTGGGCCCCAGCGCCGTCCGCGCCCTGATCCGCTGAGACGCGACCCATGGCCTGGGACAATCGGGTATTGTGGTCGGAGGGGCTCTTTCTCCAACCCCATCACCTCCAGCAGCACGACCGCTATATCGAGCGCCTCACGAGGGGCCAGGCGGGGGTCGGCACGCCCTACCCCTGGGGGCTGAGGCGGCTCGCCGTGGACCAGGACCTGCTGGGGCTGGGCAAGCTGGCCGTCACCGACTGCGCCGGTCTGCTGCCAGACGGCACCCCCTTCGAGGCCCCTGGCAGCGACCCCCTGCCCCCACCCCTGGATCTGGGGGACGACGCCGCCGGCCAGGTCATCTACCTGGCCCTGCCGCTGGCCCGCCCCGGCGCGGCGGAGAGCGGTGGCCCCGAGGCCCAGGAGACCATGCTGCGCTATCGGGCCGGGGAGCTCACGGTGCGCGACAGCATGCTGGGCCCGGGCACCGAGACCCTGATGGAGGTAGGGCGGCTGGACCTGCGCCTGCTGCGGGGGCGCGACGCCCGGGACGGGTTCGCCTGCTGCGGGCTGGTGCGGGTCCTGGAGTGCCGGGCGGATCGCCAGGTGGTGCTCGACGGCGACTATATCCCCCCCGGCATCGACTACCGCGCCGCCGGACGGCTCGCCGCCTTCGTGGACGAGCTCCAGGGGCTGCTGCACCGCCAGGCGGAGGCACGGGCCTCGCGCGTGCGCGGCGTGGGCCGCGGCGGGGTGTCGGATTGGGCGGACTTCCTGCTCCTGCAGCTCATCAACCGCGCCGAGCCGGTGGCGGTCCATCTGGGGCGCGTCCAGGGCCTGCACCCCGAGGCGCTCTACCGCTTCCTGCTGGGGCTCGCCGGGGAGCTCGCCACCTTCGCCAGCGACGCCAAACGCCCGCCGGACTTCCCCCCCTACCGCCACGACGACCTGGAGGCCAGCTTCAGCCCGCTGATCGTGCGACTGCGCGAGTATCTCAGCCGCGAGGTGGTGGATCGGGCGATCCCGATCCCCATCCAGGAGCGCAAGTTCGGCTTTCGCGTCGCCCTGGTGTCGGACCCCTCCCTGCTCGCCAGCGCCCGCTTCGTGCTGGCGGGCCAGGCCCAGGTGGACTCCCAGACCCTGCGCAACCGCTTCCCCACCCAGATCAAGATCGGACCCATCGAGAAGATCCAGGAGTTGGTCAAGCTGGCCCTGCCAGGGATCGCCCTGAGACCCATGCCGACGGCACCCCTGGAGATCCCCTACCACGCGGGCTTCGACTATTTTGAGCTGGACCGGGGCAGCGATTTCTGGAGACAGCTTGCCGGGGGCGGCGGCTTCGGCCTGCATATCGGGGGCGAGTTCCCCGGCCTTCAGATCGAGCTTTGGGCGATCCGGGAGTAGACCTTGATCGAAGAGGATCCATTTTTCCACCCCGGCGACGGGGGTCCTACCGTGGTCCGCCCCATGCCCGGCGGGCGCCGGCCGGCCGCTTCCCCCGGTCCGGCCCTTCCCCAACCGCCGGCCGGGCCCGCCTGGAGCGGCCCGCTTCCCGGCGCCACCGCCGACAATCCCTTGGTGGCCTGCGCCACGGACCTGCTCACCGTCGCCGGGCAGTTGCGCGGCTCCGCCGTCCACCCGGACCCTGAGGGGCTGCGGGAGCGGCTGATCCGCCAGATGCGCGACTTCGAGCAGTGCGCCCGGGCCAAGGGGCTGACCGACCCGGTGGTGCTGCCGGCCCGCTACGTGCTCTGCGCCCTGGTGGACGAATCGGTGCTGGACACCCCCTGGGGCAGTCAAAGCGTCTGGGCCAAGCGCGGGCTCCTGATCAGCTTCCACAACGAGACCTGGGGCGGCGAGAAGTTCTTCGACGCCCTGGATCGGCTGCTGGCCTATCCGAGCGGCAACCTGCATCTCCTGGAGCTCATGTACCTCTGTCTGGCCCTGGGCTTCGAGGGCCGCTATCGGGTGCGCGACGGCGGCCGCGATCAGCTCGAGCGGGTGCGCGAGCAGCTCTTCCAGACCATCCGCACGCAAAGGGGCGATCCGGAGCGGGAGCTCTCGCCCCATTGGCGGGGCATGACCGCCCAGCGCGACCCCCTGATCCACCAGCTCCCCCTGTGGGTCTTCGGGGGCCTCGCGGGCCTGCTGCTGCTCGGGCTCTTCGCCGCCTTCACCTTTGCCCTCAGCCGGGACTCGGAGCCCGTGTTCCTTTCGCTGAGCGCGCTGGACAAGCGGCTCCCGCCCATGCCCGAGCGCTCGGCCGCCCCCATCCCCAAACCCGCGCCGCCGCCACTTCCAGAGACGCCCGAGCCAGCCCGGATCGACCTGCGCACCCTGTTGGCGGACGACATCGCCGCGGACCGGGTCGAGGTTCTGGAGAGGCCCGAGGGGGAGACCCTGATCATCCGCGGGGATGGACTCTTCGCCTCCGCGCGTGCCAGCCTCCAGCCCGATTTCGTGCCCCTGGTGCGGCGCATCGGGGCCGCCCTCGCCCAATTGCCCGGGCGGGTGCTGGTGACGGGACACTCCGACAGCGCACCCATCCGAAGCCTCAAGTTTCCGTCCAACTGGCACCTGTCCCAGGCGCGGGCCGACTCGGTGACGACCATGCTCATCGAGGTCACCGGCGATCCCGGGCGCTTCACCGCGGAGGGCCGGGCGGACACCGAGCCGCGGGTCCCCGAGAATCCCAGGGACGCCCGCAACCGCCGGGTCGAGATCACGCTGTCGCCGGCGCGCGCCACAATGCCCACCGGCGCATCCTCACGGATCGGGGCCGTGGTGCCATGAAGAAGCTGCTCGGCTTTCTCGGCGCCCGCTGGTTCCTGTCCCTCCTGGGGACCCTGGCCCTCGCGCTCCTGATCTGGTTTCTGGGACCGCTCTTAGGCTTTGCCGGCCGCGAGCCCCTGGCGCCGGAGTCGACCCGCTGG
>JBLMWY010000080.1:0-7322 GCA_050257475.1 Bdellovibrio bacteriovorus | reverse complement strand
GGGCAACGGAAGCTCCAGACAAGCGGCGGGGTCCCAAAGCCGGACCGGTTGGTCGGGGCCCTGTCCGGCGGTGAGGAGCCAGGCCTCATCCGGGGCGAACAGGGCGCGGTAGAGCTCAGGTGCGGGCCTTGTCGAAGGGCCCTGCGGCGCTGGCTTGGGCTCGAGGGTGCAGGCCCCGCCGGTGGCCATGTCCCAGACCCGGGCGCTGCCGTCGGAGGAGGCGCTGGCCAGCAGCCGGGCGGAGGGCGAGAAGGCCACTCGTCGCACCCGGCCCCGGTGCCCGGCGAGCCGCCAGATCTCCTGGGGGGCGACCCAAGGTGCCTTGCGGTCATAGCGCCAGACCCGCACCAGCGCGTCATAGGAGCCGCTGGCGAGCAACAGCACGTTCGGGTCAGGGTCCACGGAGCTGGGGGCGGCGGCCATATCCAGGTGCCAGACGTGGTCCTCGTGGGGGAGCCGGAAGGCCAGCCCCGCGGTGGGATCCACGCCCCAGAGACGGGCCGAGCCGTCGAGGTCCGAGTAGCTCAGGACACGCCGGTTGTCGGTGCTGAAGCGGACATTGGAGACCGCCGCGTCGTGGCTGAACACAGCCACCTCCTTGCCGGTGATGAGCCCCCAGAGGCGCGCGGTCTTGTCCAGTGAGGCGGTGAGCACCAGCGGCTCGCCCTCCCGCGGGTCCGTGCTGCTGGAGACCCGCACCTGCTCGACGCTCAGGCGGTGTTGGCCGAGCACCTCGGCATTGCCGGTGTCCAGCTCCCAGCGCACGAGCTGGCCCTCGTCATCGCCTGCCAGCAGGTAGCGGCCGTCGGCGGAGAAGACGGCGTCGCGCACCGCCGTCTTGTGCACCTTGATGGTGGTGCCGTCGCGCTCCATCTCACCGAGCTCGGCGACCAGGCGCCCGTCGAGGGCGTAGACCCGCACCCGCTCGTCGGCGCTGGTGAGCGCCACCCGCTCGCCGCGGGCGTCAAACAGGGCCCGGTTGATGGGACGGCGCAAGGGCCCCTGGGGCGGCAGCGCCAGGCGCTCGAAGCCCGTGATGGTGTCGATCAGGAGCGCCGAGCCCTCGCGGGCGGCGGTGACCAGGGTCATGCCGTCCGGGGCAAAGGCCAATCCGCGGATCTCGCCGCGATGGATGGGCCTGTCCCACAGGGGCTTGCCGGGGCGGCGCAGGTCCAGCACGCACACCGCGGTGCGCCCCTCGTTCGCCGGGTGGGTCAAGGCCAGGTAACGCCCGGCCGCGTCCAGGGTGATGGCCCCGCCGGGGGTGCCACCGCAGGACCAGTCGGGTGGGGTGCCGGGTGCCGCGGGCAGGCGCCACACCCCCTGGGCGCCGATGCCGAGGATCTGGGCCTGCTCGCCGCTGCCGGTGAGGCGCGCCGCGTGGAGCGCGAGCTCTGGCCCCGCCAGGCGCCCGCTGGCCAGGAACTGGTTCCGGTCCAGCCGCCAGAGCAGGGCGCCGTCGCGGGCGGACAGGGTGACGAGCCGCTCTCCGTCGTTGCTGAAGGCGGGCGCCAAGGGCTGCGCGGGTGCCGTGCCATCCCCCTGGACCATGGCGATCAGGCGGTTGCTGGTGAGGGCCCGGCTCAGGGTGTCGGTGGCCGCCTGGGGTAGATAGGCCCCGGCGTCCAGGGCCAGGCGCACCGCCTCTGGCGTGTTGCCCTGATTGATGGCGAGCTGGGCCTCGTTGAGCAGGCTCCGCTGCAGGTTGAGCGTCGCCTGCTGGGAGGCGTTCCAGGCCCACAGCGCGGCGCTGGAGGCGACCACCAGCAGCACCGCAAGCGTCAGTCCGAAGAGACGAACCGCCCGGTTGCGCCGGCGCTGGAATACCAGGTGGGTCTTGGAGTGCTCCAGATACTCCTGCTCCAGGGGCTCCAGCTCCGGGCCATGGGCCTCGGCAAAGCGCTTGGCGCCCGCGTAGCCGACCTCCCCGAGCAGGTACTCACGGTTGCAGTCGGTGCGCTTCCAGAGCCGTGCCTGGCGGCCGATCTGGGTGCGCAGCAGCAGGTCCTGACGGTTAGCCGGCTCCCTCAGCCAGGTGCGCATCGGCGCCCAGCGCTCGATCAAGGCGGGATGGGACAGGGTCGCGACGGGGCGGAAGTCACGCCAATCCGGCGTGTCTTCGGCGCCGTCCTCCTCCTCCGGCTCGCCGGTGCCCCCGCGAACGGTGTCGCGGGTCTCGGAGGCCAGGGCCGCAACCCCGTGACCCGGGACCAGGCGCGCCCGCCACTCGTCGCGGGTCTCCCGCGCGACCCGGACCAGGGCATCGAAGACGCCCCGCTGGGTCGCCCCGCAGGGGTGGCGGTAGGCCGGATCCCGGATCCCCTCGGCGACCACCAGCCGGGCATCGATCAGCGCCTGGAGCAGGCGGGCGCAGTCGGGATCTCGACGCAGGGTGCGCAGATCGCCGGCCCGGGTGCCGGGCCGCGAGGCGGGGCCGCCTTCCAGGGCGAGGAGGGCGCGGCACAGCATGGGCAGCGCCGCCTGGGTCTGGGAGTCAAGCTGGGTCCAGACGGACTGGGCCCGGGCGAGCGCGATGCCGGTGATCCCTCCAAGGGCGCGGTATTCCGCCACCCGCAGCAGGCGCGGCGGTCGTGTCCCGGGGGTCCCGCCTTCGCCGTCGGCGGCCATGGGCCCCGGTTCGCTCCCCGCCCCGGTGGCGCGGACGAACAACTGGTGGAGCGTGCCCTCCAGCAGGGCGGGCCAGTGGGGCAGGGTGGCGGCCTCGGATTCCAGCAGATCCACCAGGCCGTGTCCGGCGGCTCCCTGCCCCCCCTCGTATTCGATCCCTGCGACCCGTGCGGGGATCTCCAGGACCTGGCGGATCCGGGCCGTCGGCGGCGGCTCCAGTGGGAGCCAGCCCTGGCGCTCGATCAGTGGGGCGAGCGCCGGCAGTCGCGGGATCTGGCGCAGGTGGTCGCTGCGCAAGGCGGCGATCACCCAGATGCCCGCGCGGGCGGCCAGGGCGGCGAGGGCGACCATGAACCGCTGGGTGGCCGGGGCATCGAGGGCGGGCTCGCTGAAGAGACCGTCCATGGCGTCGAAGATCAGGGCCAACTGGACCCGGCCAGTGGCGGCCGCGGAGGGTTCCGAGGTGCCGCTGCCCTGGGCCAGGGCGGCGCAGACCTGCTCGGCGGCGACCGCGGGCTCGCCCTCCAGGATACGGGTGAGTCCCTGGACGTCGAGACCGAAGGCGGAGAGGTAGGGTCCCAGGACGCCGGGGGCCATGAGCTCAAGTGCTAGGGTCTCCAGGGGATCCGAGCTCGAATCGGGTCCGGCCAGGTCGATGAGGCACCAGCGGCAGCCGGAGATGCCGGCAAACAGGTAGGGTCGCGCCAGGCGCGGCAGCAGCCCGGCACGGATCAGGGAGCTCTTGCCCACGCCGCTTGCGCCGGTGATCAGCAGCAGGCCGCGGCCGCCGTCCTTCATGGCATCGAGCCGCGAGACCAGCTCGCGGGTCTCCGTCTCGCGTCCCACGAACACCGGCTCGTCCCCCAGCTCGAAGGGGCCAGCGGCACGGAAGGGGCTGTCGCTCCATTCGCTGGCGGTGGCCAGGGCCCCCCGTTCGGCGCTGATGCGGCGGTTGAGCAGCTTGCGCAACTGCCCCTCCACCAGCTCACGCAGGGTGCGATCGCTGTCGAACTGCCGGAAGGCCCGCCGGAAGCTGCCGTCCGGGTTGAAGAAATGGGTGCGGAAGAAGGCCTCGAGGCGACCCCGGTCCTCCAGGGCCTCGCGCGTGGCCTCCGCATTGGTGATGTCCACCAGGCGTGGGGTGGTCTTCTTGTAGACCAGCACCTCGGGGCTACCCTGACGGGCAGAGGCCTCCACCGCGTCCACGAACTCCCATTCGGTGCCGGTCATGCCGCCGTAGGGATCGTTTGCGAGCGGGGTGCCCAGGCGGGTCCAGAGCATGACCAAAACGATGTCGCACTCGGCCGGACGCAGCAGCCCGGCCTGGAAGCTCTGGGCGGCGGTGAGCGCCTCCTCCTCCCACAGCACCGCCTGGAGCTTGAAGTAGGGCAGGTACTCCTGGGCCAGGGCCTCGATGATGTCCTTCACCAGGGCCCGCTCGTGGTCCACGTCGGAGGGCGAGGAGACGAAGATCTGGACCCGGTGCTCGGACATGAGGCGCTCTGGGGGATTGAGGGGCCGCCGCGGCAACCGCATCACTATACCCAGTGGCCGGGTCGGGGGCGAAGCTCCCTCCAGCGACTCGTGGCCCCGGTGTCCGCGGGGAGGCCTGGTGCTCGACAAGGGCCGGCTCCAGCAAGGTAGAATCGGGCGCAGGGTCGAACGCGGCCGGACCTTCTCGGTCTGCCCAGCGGGGTCCATCCCGCCCCCAGGGACGCGCGGCGTGGTCTCGGTGGCGTGGCCCCAGGCACGCCGGATCAGCGACGCGATGGGGTAGGGAACTGGCCCGGGACGGAATCGGCGTCTTCCGGCAGGAGGGGCTCACCATGTTCCACCACGAGACCACAGACACCGAGCGCTTCGAGCAGGTGATCTTGGCGGCGGTGCGCCAGGTCCTTGCCGCGCCTGGACCCGGCGAGTTCCTCGACTGGGCCCGGACCCAGATCCCTCTCATCCTGCGCTTGGGCGACTACGGCCTGGACCCGGCGGAGGCCCGACGTCTGGGGAGCCTCTTGGGGACGGCCGTGTGGAACGCCACGCCACAGCCACGCCAGGGTTATCGTGTCGATCCGCTGCCCGTGCCCGCCGGCGAGTCTCCGTGTCCCTGCGGCTCCGGGAGCCCCTATGGTCGCTGCTGCGGGGATGTCGATGACCTGCCCGTCCTGTCGACGGATCTGATCTGGGAGCTGCTCCTCGACGAGCTCCCCGAGCGGGATCAGGAGGAGGCGCTGGCCTGTGGCGCGGTCCCCCGCCACCTCTGGGCCAAGATCGCGGACCGTTGGTTGGAGCAGCAGGACAGGCCGGGGCGGGCCGTCGCCCTGCTCGAGCCCCTGTTCGCTGGGTCCCTGGGAGACCTGGGGCCGGAGCTGGAGCCGGCCTTCGATTGCCTGTGCGACGCCTATGATCGGCTCGATCACTGGCGCAAGAAGCAGTCCTTCCTGGCCCGCCTGTGCGAGGAAGGCAGCCCGGCGCTTCGGGCCGCGGCCTGGCAGCGGCTGAGCACCATGCATATCGACCTGGGGGATTTCACCCGGGCCCATTCCGCCTTCGAGTCGGCCCTGCGCAGTGATCCCGACAATCCCAGCACGGCCCTCCTGGAGATCACGCTGCTCGCTGCCCAGCACAAGGACGCGGTAGCGCGGGAGCGGGCCCGCTTCTGGTATCACCGGCTGCGCCGAGCCGGGCTTCCGGAGCAGGGCTTCCTCGATTTTCTGACCCGCGCCATGGTGGATCCCCAGGAGGCCCTGGTCGACAGCCACTCGGACGCCCTGGACCCCGTGCTGGTGGCCCTCCACGACTGGATCAAGGTGGCCACCGCCCGGCCACTGCCGCGCTACCGGCTGGTCCCCGTCCGGCTCCCGCCGGTTCGGTCACCGGCAGGACAGATGACCCTGTTCGAGGATTCCGGGGCCGTGGCACCGCCGCGTCCCGGCCACCATGGGTTGAGGCCCGTGGAGCTTGAGCCGCCCGGACCGGCACGGCGCCTCGAGACCCTGTGGCGAGCCCTGTTCCCCGGCGCCAAGCCTCAGTCCACGCAGCTCGCGGTGGAGGGGCAAGGCTCGGTCTGGCTAGCAGGGACCTGGAGCGACTATCTCCTCGGTCACCCGGAGGCCGCTGACAGCCTGGATGTCCTGGACGACCTGGCGACCGCACTTTACGAGCATCCGGAGAGCGTCCTGCCTTGGGTCTCCCATGCCCTGTTGCGTCCCATCCTGGACCGGGCCTGGTGCATCCTCAGGGAGTCCCTGCCGGAGCAGTGCGCCAGCCAGATCCCCTGGACCCGGGCGCGCAACCGCCCGGCCCTTCGGCTGCTGTTCCGCCGCTACCTGTGTCAGGTGGAGGAGGGCGAGCCCCAGGGGGCCGCCGTGACCCTGGAGACCTTGCTGCGCCTGAATCCTAGCGACAACCATGGCATCCGCGCCGAGCTGATGAATCACTACCTGCGTGCCGGGGAGGACGCCAGGGCCCTCGCCCTGGCCCGCCGGTTCCCGGACGATGTCCTGGCCGATCTGGCCTACGGGGAGGTGCTGGCACTGTATCGGCTGGGGGAGCAGGAGGACGCCAGGGCGGCCTTGCGAACCGCCACCCGGCGGCTGCCGCGCGTTCCCCACTACCTGACCCGCAAACGGGTCAAGCAGCCGCGTCTGAGTCCACTGGGCATGACCCCCGGGGGCGAGGACCAGGCCTGGCTGTATCGGGAGGCCATGCTGGATGTCTGGGAATCCGAGCCCGGGCTGCTCAAATGGATGAAGCGTGTCACGGCTTGAGGCGAGCGCATCCCCGGTTGGGTAGGCGGTCCCGTTTCCAGGCTCAGGGCCGTTGGATAATGGCGGGGACCAGGCCTCGAGGAGCCGACCATGGAGCCCCGCTACCGACTCGTCTTCACCGGACACCTCATCCAGGGAGTGGAGCCCGAGCAGGCAATCGCCGCCCTGAGCGAGCGCTTTCAGGTGCGGGAGCCCACCGCCCGCCACATGATTCGTGGCGGCGGTCGCCATGTCCTGAAGCACGACCTGGGTCTGGAGCGCGCCCGGCGCTATCGCGCGACCCTGGAGGGGATGGGGCTCGTCACGGAGCTTGAGCCCGAGTGGCCAGAGGGGGGCCCCGCCTTGCCCTCTGACCTCAGCATCCAGGCGCCGGTCAGCGCGGTGGTCCGGCCCCCTGGCTCGGCGGGACCTGGTGGGCATGAGGCCCCCGCGGCCATCCCCGGCGCCACGCCCTGTCCAAAGTGCGGGGCGGTCGCGGTCTCCCCCGTGACCGGCGTGTGCGACGCCTGTGGGGTGGTGGCCGAGCGTTACCTGGCGCGCCTGGCGGAGGAGGGCCCCAGGGGCCGGGACGCCGGCGGCGGTTCAGGTCCCGGTCGCGCTCATCCCCTGCCCCCAACGGATTCGGACCCCCCGGGCACGGAGGCGGAGGAGGCCCTCTGCGACCCCGGCTCGGTGGCAACGGGGCGCGGCTGGGGCTGGATCGGGGAGGCCTGGTCCCAGTTTAAAGGGCAGCCCTGGGCCTGGATGGGCGCCCTGCTGCTCTTCGTGCTGGTCTCCACGGTGCTCGGGCTGGTGCCGGTGCTTGGCGGGCTGGCCCTGGGGGTCCTCGGACCCATGCTCACCGGTGGCCTGATGATCGGCGCCCATACCCAGTGGCGGGGTGGCCGATTCGAGATCGCCCACCTCCTGGCTGGGTTCTCTCGCAAC
>JBLMWY010000079.1:0-11390 GCA_050257475.1 Bdellovibrio bacteriovorus | reverse complement strand
CTCTTCGGCCACCAGGTGCGGGCCTTCCATGACCCCGGGGCACCGATTGGGGACCCCGCCGCCCTCAAGGCCGTGGGCGCCCTGGGGCGGCGCGCCGCCGCCGAGAGCCTGGGCACGGACCCGGGGCCGGTACACATCAACCTGCCCCTGCGCGAGCCCCTGGTACCCACCTCGGCCGGGGAGCCCGGCGAGGCGGCGCCCTCGGACCGCCCGGAGGCCGAGCCGCGGGAGAGACAGGCGGCCCTCGGCTTCGTGCCCCCCATCACCCTTCCGTTGGACCTACGGGAGCGCCTGGTTGGCCGGGGTCTGATCTACTGCGGTCCCGACGCCCCGAGGCCCGGTTTCCCCGAGGCCCTGTGGCGGTGCGCCGCCGCCCTGGGCCTGCCCGTGCTGGCGGACCCCCTCTCCGAGGTGCGCTTCGGCCCCGGACCCGCCCTGATCGGGACCGGGATCGGAACCGGGACCGGGGCCATCCGAATCGCCCGCTACAAGTGCATCGTCCGCAACCCGAAGGCCGCGCAGGCCCTTAAGCCCGACTGGGTGCTGCGTTTCGGGCGGGCCCCCATCTCCCGAACCGTGCTGGAGTGGCTGGAGGGGGTTCCCACCCTGCTGGTGGACCCCGCCCGTCGCTGGGCCGATCCGAGCCACGAGCTGGCCCAGCCCCGGTCGCTGCACCTGGCCGCGGACCCCAGGGCCCTGTGCGAGGCCCTGGCCGCCGACCCGCCACGGCCGGCGGACCCCGCTTGGTGCGATCTTTGGCGACGGGCCGAGGGGCGCGCGGCCGCGCTGGCGCAGATCTATCTGGACGAGGCCCCTTGGTGCGAGGCCCAGGTAATCCTGGACCTGCTCGATCGGCTCCCCCCAGGCGACGGCCTCCTGTGCGGAAACTCGCTCCCCATCCGCCAGATGGAGACCTGGGCCGGCAGCCGGGAAGCCCCCCTGCGGCTCTTCGGCAATCGGGGGGCGAGCGGCATCGACGGCCAGCTCTCGACCCTCGCGGGGCTGAACGCGGCGGGGATTCCGACCACGGGGCTCCTGGGGGATCTGTCCTTCCTGCACGACCTCTCGGGTCTGCTGCTCGGCGGACGACTCGACCGCCCCTGCGTCGTCCTGAATAATGGCGGGGGTCGGATCTTCGATTATCTGCCCCAGGCAGGGTTGCCGGATTTCGAGCGTCTGTGGCGCACCCCCAGGCCACTGGACCTGGGGGCCCTGGCGGGCGTCTTCGGGCTGCGCCATCGGCGCGTCTGCGAGGCCGCGGCCTGGGGCGAGGCCCTGGGAGACGAGCTCCGCCGCTGCCGCTGCGGTGAGTCCGGCGGTCTGATCGAGGTGGCCGTGGACGCGGAGTCGAGCCAGGAGGTCCACCTGGGATTCAGGCGCCGCCTTGCCGACGCGGACCTTTTGGATTGATGCCCCCTTTCGATTGAAGCCCCTTTCTGGAGCCAAGCGCCATGCACGAGTCGGCGGACGGACCGGCCGTCCACTGGGAGACACCACCCTGGGTCGGCTACGGGGACATCCTGTATCAGCAAGGTCAGGGTAGTGACCGGGGGATCGTCAAGATCACCATCAACCGCCCCGAGGTGCGCAACGCCTTCAGGCCGGAGACGGTGCGGGAGCTGATCGACGCCTTCCACCGGGCCCACCTGGACCCCGCCGTGGGGGTCATCGTGCTCACGGGGGCGGGGGACCTGGCCTTCTGCTCCGGGGGCGACCAGCGGGTGCGCGGCCAGGAGGGCTACCGGGACGGGGCCGGGGTGGAGCACCTGAACGTCCTGGAGCTCCAGCGCCAGATCCGCACCCTGCCCAAGCCGGTGGTGGCCATGGTCGCGGGCTACGCGATCGGCGGGGGCCACGTGCTGCATCTGGTCTGCGATCTCACCATCGCCGCGGACAACGCCCGCTTCGGTCAGACCGGCCCCCGGGTGGGGAGCTTCGACGGCGGCTTCGGGGCCGGGCTCATGGCCCGCACCGTGGGGCTCAAGAAGGCCAAGGAGATCTGGCTCCTGTGCCGCCAGTACGACGCCCAGGAGGCCCTGGCGATGGGCCTGGTGAACACCGTGGTACCCCTGGCGGAGCTGGAGTCCATCACCATCGACTGGTGCCGGCGCATGCTGCAGCTCTCCCCCACGGCCCTGCGGATCCTCAAGGCCGCCTTCAACGCGGACACCGACGGGCTCGCCGGGATACAGGAGCTGGCGGGTAACGCCACGGCACTCTTCTATACTACCGCCGAGGCCCAGGAGGGCCGGGACGCCTTCCTGGAGCGGCGCCCCCCCGACTTCGGCAAGTTCCCGCGGCGGCCATGAGGGAAAGCGCTTACGCGCAGGGCCAAGGACCAAGGACCCAGGGCCAAGGGGAGAATGGGGAGCGCGGCCCTGGGCCCTCGGCTCTCGGCCCTCGGCGCTTGATGCTCTGGATCGCCGCCGCCCGTCCCAGGACCCTGTTGCTGTCCCTGGCCCCGGTGCTGGCAGGGATCGGTCTCGCCCTGGCCCAGGGCCACGCGCTTGCGTTGTTCACCGCCCTGGGGACCCTGGTGGCCGCCGTCGCCATCCAGGTGGGGACCAACCTGCACAACGATGCGGCGGATTTCGAGCGCGGCACCGACACCCCGGACCGGCTGGGCCCCCCGCGGGCCAGCGCCCAGGGCTGGTTCAGCCCGGCCCAGGTGCGCACCGCCGCCCACCTGGCCTTCGGGCTGGCCTTCCTGTTGGGCTTGGTGCTGGTGATCCGGGGCGGCTGGCCCATCCTCGCCCTCGGGCTCGCCGCCATCGCCTGCGGCTATGCCTACACCAGCGGCCCTCGGCCGATTGCCTATGGCCCCTTTGGTGAGATCTATGTGCTGGCCTTCTTCGGCATCGCCTCGGTGGTCGGCAGCCACTATCTCCAGACCCTGGGCTTCGATCGCTCGGCCCTGCTCCTGGGTGTCGCCCTGGGCCTGCCGGCAGCGGCCGTGCTGCTGCTGAACAACTATCGGGACCTGGAGACCGACCGCATCGCCGGGCGGCGCACCCTCTGCCAGGTACTCGGGCGCCCCCGGTCGCGCATCCTCTATGCCGTCCTCTTGGCGGCCCCCTTGCCCCTGATCCTCGCCGCCGGCCTACCGGGACCCACCTGGCTGAGCCTCGCCGCGCTCCCGCTGGGCCTACACCTGATCGTGCGGCTCTTCGGCGGGGCCATGGGCCCGGAGCTGAACCCCCTGCTTGGGCGCACCGCCCAATATCAAGCGCTCATCGCCGGGCTGGTCCTCGTGGCCTTCGCGCTCGCCGCGCCGCCGTGAACGGCTTCAGGGTCGATCGCAGCCCCAGAGTCCAGGCCGGGATCCGGCTGGATGCGCTCGGCGTTCGGCCCTATCGCCTGCCCCTGAGGCGCCCCTGGCAGAGCGCCCGCGGACGCATGGCGGAGCGCACGGGCTGGCTGGTGACGGCGCAGTCGGAGGGGCTGCGCGGCTTTGGGGATTGCGCGCCCCTGATGAAGGCGGGCACCGAATCCCCATCCGCCGCCGATCGGTCCCTAAGGCACTGGCGGGGCTGCCTGCCGGGCTTGGTAATCGGCTCGGCGCTGAGCCTGCTGGCGGCGACGTCCCAGGCCGCCCCCGCCGCTGGCTATGCCGTGGAGTGCGCCCTCCTGGACCTCCAGAGCCGACACGCGGGCCTGCCCCTGCGCCGCTGGATCAGCGGCTCAGGGCGGGCCCCGGACTGGATCCCGGTCAACGGCGCCCTGGGGCCTGCCTTGGAGGTCTCGGACCAGGCCCTACAGCGGGCGGTCGCCGCGGGCTTTCAGGTTCTCAAGATCAAGCTTGGGTGCGCCGAGCCCGAGACCGAGATCAGCCACGTGACCGACCTGGCCAGCGGCCTGCCGGCGGGGGTGAGACTGCGCCTGGACGCTAACGGGGCCTGGAGCCAAGGCACGGCCGAGCGGGTCATCACGGCGCTGAACGCGCTGCCGGTGGAATCCCTGGAGGAGCCCCTGGACCAACCGGAGGGGGCCAGCCTGGTGAGGCTCCAAGCCCTGGCCGACTTTCCCCTGGCGTTGGATGAGTCCCTCGCCCCCTGGCTGCCAGGGATCGGGCGCGCGGGTCTTCCGGTCCGGCGCGCCATCATCAAACCCGCGGTGGTCGGCGGGGTCGCCGCCACCCTCCGGCTGGCGGAGCGATTGCGTGCCGCGGGGATCGAGGTCGTGGTGACCGGGCTCGTGGACAGCGCCGCTGGACTCTGGGCAACGGCTCAGGTGGCCGCCGTCATTGGCGGCACCATCCCCCATGGGCTTGCCACCGCTGATTGGCTGGCCAGTGATGTCGGGGGGCCGCCCATCCCCAGGGCGGGGCGGATCCTGCTGCCCGAATCGCCGGGCTCCGGCTTCAATCCAGGCGGACCGGGGTCAACAGATGGCTGATGGGGCCTTCGAGCACGCCTTCGAGATTCGGCTCCACGACACGGATGCGGCGGGGGTGCTCTTCTTCGGGCATCTCTTCCGGCATGCCCATGACGCCTACGAGGCCCTCATGGCGGCGGCCGGTCTTCCGCTCCAAGACCTGATCCGCGCCGGGATCAGCTTGCCTATCGTCCACGCCGAGGCGGATTTCCGGACGCCCATGCGTCAGGGTGACCACATCCGGGTCGAGGTGCGTGTCGCCGAGATCCGGCACCGCTCGTTCAGCCTGGACTATCGGTTCATCCACGCCCATGGGGACTCCTGTGCCCGGGCCCGCACCGTCCATGTGCTCACCGGCCCGGACCCCGCGGCGGCCCTGCCGGACGCGCTGCGCGAGGCCTTGTCCCGATGGCAGGGCCCCGCGCTCCGGGGCGTCGTCAAGGGCGCGCCGCCGGCTCAGTGATGGTGCTCCTCGGCGGGCGGCAGGGGTAGGCCGCTGGCCACCGCTTGCACGGCGGTCAGCGGGTCCGACTCGCTGGTGGCATGAACCTCGATGCCGTAACGGGCCATGCGTGCCCGAAAACCTTGGCCCGCCCCCTGGGTCACCAAGGCGTTGAGCCCGAGGTCGTACAGGGGATGATCGTCCCCGTGGTAGTCGTGCAGTGCCATGCCCATGGGCAGATCCAGGCGCTGGACCTCCCTGGGCGCCGAGGCCCCGTCGGTCTCGTAGACGAGGAAGCGGCGGGTCTTCCCGGCGTGCCCGGTGATGGTCTTGAAGTTCTGGCTGGTGACGGCGATGCGCATCAGATGGTCTCCAGGGTCTTGGCCCCTTGGTCCTCGCACCGGGGCTGGCGATCGCGCAGCCCCTGGGCCCAGTCCTCGATCACCGCGTTGGCCACCGGCATGGGGGCCTCCATGAAGGTGACGTAGAAGCCGCTGTCGGTTTCGGCCACCCCGAGTGAGCTCGGGCGCACCGCCAGCACCTGGACGTCTGGGAGGGTGATCCCGAAGCAGAAGATGAGGTTCCTGGCGGCCCGGATGCCGGGACCGATCTGGCCCTCTGGGAGGGATCGCGTATGGGCGTAATGGTCGAACTCGGCGATGAAGACCGCGCAGCGGTGGGCCTCGATACGGCGGCGGAAGTAGGCGCAGATGCTATCGAGCGACTGATAGCTGGTCTCCTCCCGCTCCAGCTCCAGGCTGTAGATCGGATACCTCTCAAGCAGCAGTGACTGTTTCACGGCGTCTCTCTCGGCAGCGGTAGGCACCGGAGGCGGCAACCTGAGCGCGCCGCCGTTTCCGCGGGCGTGCTCAGGAACTGGGGGTGCAGATGGACTTGGCGCGCACGGCCTCGAAGGTGCGATAGAGCAGATAGAGCACCATCAAGGTCACCAGGGTCAGGAGCACCCAGGCGATGGCCGCGAAGGCACCCAGCCCGGTCTGCTCAAACATCGCGAAGGTTGCGATCGTGATGGCCGCCAGCGGAAAGCTGTAGGCCCACCAGGACAGGTAGTATTGGATGGCGAAGAATCGGCTCGCCTGGGTCAGGAGCAGCAGGGCCAGGAAGAGGCCGATGTAGTACAGCACCCGGGCGAAGGGGTCGATGCCACCGGCAAGCTCGATGTAGGCGATGAAGCCGACCGCGGGGGGCGCGATGAGGATGAAGAAGGTCGGCATCAGCCGTTCTGGCAACGGATGATGGAACAGCACCCGATACAGGATGATGGCAAAGAGGAGCAGCCAAAACACCATGCCCACGCTGAAGTAGAACCAGGACACCTCGACAAATCCGAGTGGGACACCGGCGATGGGCACCAGCACATTGCCCACCACCGGCAGGAACCAAGCGGGGTTGATGTGGTGGATCTCGAACTGCTGGTGGTGGATCCATACGCCCATGACATAGAGGGTCAGCACCAGATGGAGGGCCGATCCCAGCGCCCACAGCGCCCCGGCCGCCCGCGGAAACCAGGCGAGCAGCGCGGTGGCGATCAAGATGATGCTGATGGAGACGGACGGGAAAAAGTTGAGCTGAACCGGATGGGCGAGCTCCGCCCAGACCGCGTCGCGAAAACGCAGCAGCTTCAGACCGTAAAGCACCAGCAGCACCAGAAAGGATAGGACCGCAAGGAGTAAGAGCACCTCGGACAGGGGGGCATCCAGGTGGAAGACAGTCTCCGCCCGTCGCCACGCGATGGCGAGACCCGACAGTCCCATGACCATGGTGAAGAAGGTGACCGGCAGGAACTGCAGCCGCGATTGGACGTTGCTGTCATTCACGGGGGTCGTGCCCAAAGCATCAAGCGGTCCGCTGCGGTCCCAGACCACGCCGACCGGTGGAGAAGGTTCGCAAGAGCCTAGGGATCGACCGGCGTGCCGGCATTAACAATGCGCAATGGCGGGTGCCGCCGTGGGCTCGCTCGGGTCTGACCCAGCTCATACCGGTCCGACCCTGTGCCAGCGACCGCACTCGGGCGGCGACGGGATCCGTACGCCGCGACCGCCCCCGCCCGGGGCCGATTCACTCGTCCGCAATCCGCCGCAGATTGGGGATGTCGAGTAGAAACAGATTGGGAGATGTCTCCACCAAGAGGCTCTGGCGCTTGAACTCCGCGATGGTCCGGCTGGCGGTCTCGGTGGTGATCCCGAGCATGGCCCCCATGTCCTCCCTCCCAAACAGCACACATTCGCTGCTCGCGCGGTCACGGACCAGGCGCAGGAGCAGTCGCGCGACGCGCTGCCGCGCGGAGCCTGTCGAGAGCTCCGTGAGCCAGGCGTCGGCCTCGGTGAGGGCGCGTTGCCAGCGGGACATCAGCTCCCGGTGGAGGCTGGGATTGTCTCTGCTGAGGTCGCGAACCACCCGGGTGGGAAAGCGGCACACCTCGGTGGGCTGCAGGGCGATCGCCTCGTGGTGGTAGTTCTCGCCCACCAGGGCCTCGAGCCCCAGGACGTCCGTCGAACGGACGATGCGTACAATGCGCTGGCTGCCATCGGGGAGATACTGGACCAGCTTGAGTGCGCCGACGCGCACCGTGAACATGAAATCTCCCTGGTCGCCCGCATGGTAGAGGGTAGTGCCAGCCTTGAGGATGAACTGGTCGATGGGATCGTGCACGCGCCGGAAGTCGTCCTCCGTGAGCCCGGCGAACAGGACGGAGGCGCGCACCGAGCAGTTGAGGCAGTCGGCCTCCCCTGACCAAGCGTCCCGCAATGTGACACCCTTCACCATCGGGTAGGATTCAATCCTGTGTGATGTTCGTCGGGCACAATGCCCCGCGCCTCAGTGTAACCCATCTGTCGAGTTGGACGGCCGCCCCGAGGTCCCAACCTTGCTACGGACCCGGGCCGCTAGGCCCACGGCCTCATGGTTGAGCGAAGCGATCCAGGTTCCCCACCCGGCACCTGCCGGGAGCCGTTTGCAGTCTTTTCACGGCCATGAGCGATCCACCAACACCACAATCCCCGTCCTCGGCACCCCTCCCCGGCACCCTGCCCTCACGCGTTTGCCGGGATGCCTTCGTGATCTGCGATTCCCGGGGGGGGATCGCCTATCTCAACGAGCTCGCCGAGCTCCTGCTGGGACTCGATGGACGCCTGGTCCGGGGACGCCACCTCGACGCGGTCCTTGGGTTAGTGGACGATCAGGGCGACGGCTTCGGGTGGGATCGCATCATCCGGCTGGCCAGGGGCCAGGCCTTACCGGAGCGGCGGCAATCCTGCCGGCTCGCCTGGGCCGACGGCACCGAGCACCGGCTGCATTGCGAGGCCTTTGCCGTTGAAACCTTGACCGCCCTGATCCTGGTCCCCGAGCAGACCCCCTGGGACGACCCCGAGGTGCTCGCCTACCGGGCCAGCCACGACGCGCTCACCGCACTGCCGAACCGAGCCGCCCTGCAGGAGCGCCTTGCCCTGTTGCATCGCAGCGCCCGGGTACTGGCGGCGCCCTACGGCCTGCTGCTGCTCGACCTGGACCATTTCAAGGTGATCAACGACCGTTTTGGGCACGCGGCCGGGGACCAGGTGCTGGTTGCGGTGGGCCAGCGCCTTAAGACGCTGGTGCGCGCGCGGGACACGGTGGGACGCTGGGGCGGCGAGGAGTTCCTGTGTCTGCTCCCCCATGTGGACCGGACCTCCGCCGCGGAGGTGGCGGAGCGGGTCCGCAGCGGCATCGAGGGGGCGCCTGTCGAGCACAACAAGCGCCTCATCCGGGTCACTGCCAGCATCGGCGTCGTGGCCTATCCGAGCGACGGCGACGACCCCGACACCCTGCTCGCCAAGGCCGATTCGGCCCTCTACGAGTCCAAGCGCAGCGGGCGCAACCGCGTGCGCTGCCACACCAGCGCCTCGGGCAATGTCTTTACCCTGGCCAATTTGATCGAAAGCGCACTCGCCAATGACCAGGTGCATCCGGCCTATCAGCCAGTGGTCGACCTCGGATCCGGCGAGATCCGGGGCGAAGAGGCCCTGGCGCGAATCCAAACCCCTGATGGCGACTGGCTGGCGGCGGCGGCCTTCATCCCGGCGGCCGAGCAGCTCAACCTGGTGCACCGGGTGGATCACCGGATCATCCAGTACGCCATCAACCATTGTGTGGCGCGCACCCTGAGGGCCGACGTCCCCTCGGCCCTGTTCGTGAACTTCTCGGCGGACTTCCTGCGCCATGCCGAGCTGGTGGCGGAGATCCTGGGGACCGTGATGCGCCAGTGCTCCCTGTGCGAGCCCCACCTCCAGGGGGAGAAGCCCTTGGTGGTGGAGATCACCGAGCGCCAGTTCCTCCACGATACCGCGGAGGCCAAACAGGTCCTGGCACCGTTCATCGAGCTCGGCCTGCGCCTGGCGATCGACGACTTCGGAACCGGCCACTCCTCCCTGCACTATCTGGCGGAGCTGCCGGTGGAGTTCCTCAAGATCGAGGGGGGCCTGATTCGGCGCATGAGGGGGGAGCGGCGGGTGCGCGATGTGGTGCAGGGCATCCAGTCACTGGCCACGGACCTTGGCGTCATCACCGTGGCGGAGGGCGTGGAGGACCGGGCGACCCTCGATCTGCTGCGCGAGATCGGCGTCGACTGGGGCCAGGGTTACCTGTTCGGCCGACCCGAGCTGGAGATCACCCCGACAGGGGGCTGATGGCGGGCCGAAGAGCCAGCGATCGCATCGCCGTCACCGCTGCCAACTATCCTCACTGCCGTCGCTCGCGAAGGACCCGTCCTTGTTCCTATCCCAGCGCCGCAGGCCCGTGTCCGTGAGCTCCAGGATGCCCGCGCCCGCCTCGGGTCCCTCTGGCGTGGCACGGAGGGTAAAGGTCGAGTCCGTCTGGACCGGGATCGAGATGGCGTAGTAGGTCTGGCTGCCGTCGATCGGAGATTTGGTGTAGGGGAGCGCGAAGCTGTCCGGCTGATAGGTCGCGTGCTCCGTGTAGATCCGCTCCATGAACTGGGCCGCCTGCATGAGCACCGCCTGGGCATCGGCGCGGCGCGTGCGCTCGATCTGGTCCCGGTAGGACGGGTAGGCGATGGCCGCCAGGATGCCGACGATCGCCACCACGATCATCAGCTCGATCAGCGTGAATCCCCCACCGATCCGATACGTCGGCGTTCGCGCTGCGACGGACATGGCGTTCTGCACTCCCGAGGATGGGGCCCGAGGGCAAGCATAACCCCACCCTGGCTGGGCCGCTCGCGCGGCCGTCAAGCCCCTGGGCGCAGGCGCCCCAAGGGGTCTTGGCGGTAGAAGGCCCGCAGTTGCTGGTAGACCTCTGGATATTCGCCATCGAGCAGCTCCGGGACCTCGAAGAAGGCCTCGCTCACGACCGCGAAGAACTCCGCCGGCGACTCGCAGGCATAGGGGTCGATGGCGGTCACCTCGCCGCCCTCGTAGCGTCGGCAAAGATCCTCGAAGGCGGCCGCGAAGACGCGCGTCCAGTGCGCGCCGGACATCCCCGGATGCAAGGGTGGGCGGCCGTTGGCGGCCCCGTCGCGCAGGTCGAGCTTGTGGGCCAGCTCGTGGATGACCACGTTATAGCCGTCGCGCTCCCGGCCACCCTCCACGTCCGCCCAGGAGAGGATGACGGGTCCCTGGTCCCAGGACTCGCCACTGCGCACCTCCGACTGGGTCCACACCAGGCCATGCTCATCCATCTGCTCATGCTCGGTCAGGAACTCCGCGGGGTAGAGGATCACCGCGTACCATCCCCGGTACCAGTCGAGACCCAGCTCCAGGATAGGAAGGCACGCCTGGAGCGCAAGCGAGAGCCGCATGGGGGCGGTGAGCTCCAGACCCTGCACCGGCTCGAGACGCTTTGTGCTCAGGAACCGGAGGGCCAGATCCCGAAGCCGCGCGGCCTGATCCGCGCTGAGTCCATCGAGCAGGGGCAGCGTGTCCCAGGCGGCGGCCCAATCGGACGTACGGTACCGGACAGGGTCGCGCCCGTGGCGTCGGGCGTGCCACCAGCGACCGAGCGGGCCCATCAGTGCACCCACGGGGCCTGCGCGGCGGACTCGGTCAGAGCCCCCGAGATCCACGCCCGCTTGCCTGAAGGCCGTCTCGGGCCGCGCCGCCGAGGACGGCATCTGCTGGCTTGACCACCATCAACGTCCTGCGTCCCTCTTGCGCCTAGCTTGCGTCCCCTCTTCAATGGACACCCCCTGGACCCTCTCTTGACCCGCGATCTCATGCAACGCCTCCTGCTCATCGCCGCCGTTGTGCTGCTCGCCGCGGCCCTGACCTGGGTCCAGTGGCGCCGAGATCGCGCGGCGCTAAGGTGCCGCTTACCACCGCGCCGAGCCGGGCGATTCCGCCCTGGGCTATATGGTGGATCATTCCTCCTTTGCCCATGTCGCCGATCCCCAGGTCCGCCTGGTCGTGCTGGACCACGCCACCGCGCCCGAGCGCATCGTCGCCACGATCCGCTCGCTCCTGGTCGATGGCTAAGGAAGCGCCGAATTCTAGCGCTCCCCGCGCGGGCCAAGGTTGGCCCGCTATTTTCGAGGGCCTCAAGTGCTTGAAAATGGAGTTTC
>JBLMWY010000078.1:0-7830 GCA_050257475.1 Bdellovibrio bacteriovorus | reverse complement strand
GGGAGAAGGTCTTCATCCTGCTGGTGGACCTGCTGTTCAACCCCTGGATCGCGGGAATCTGCCTCGCGGCCATCCTGGCGGCGATCATGAGCACCGCGGACTCCCAGCTCCTGGTGTCCAGCGCCGCCTTCACCGAGGACTTCTATCGGCACTGGCTGCGGCCCCGGGCCGGGCCCCGGGAGCTGGTGGCGGCTGGTCGGCTGTCCGTCCTGGGGCTGGCGATCCTCGCCTTCCTGCTGGCCCTCGACCCGGAGGCCCAGGTGCTGGAGCTGGTGGGCCAGGCCTGGGCCGGGTTCGGGGCCGCCTTCGGTCCGCCGCTGGTCCTGTCGCTCTACTGGTCCCGCATGACCGGCCGAGGGGCGCTGGGGGGGATCCTCACGGGGGGCCTGACGGTGCTGGTGTGGGGGCGGCTCCAGGGGGGGATCTTCGACCTCTACGAGCTGGCGCCGGGGTTCGTACTCTCCTGGCTCGCGGTGTGGGTCTTCAGCTTGATCGACCGTCCCCCCGCCCCCGGGATCGCCCGTGGCTTCGCCGCCGCCCGGGCCAAGCTGGACGGGGTCCAGCAGGACTGGCCCACGAATGAACGCGAGTAGGGTTTGAGCGCTCCCTTATCGGCTCTTGCCGGAAACCGTCCTGTTGCTTGCCCACGAAATCCATCTCAAGGGATTCAATCGCCAGGGTGATTGCTATACTCGCTTACCACAGTTGTGGTACGGGGTGCAGCATGAACAACACGACAACCGAAACCATCTCCGTGCGTATCGCCAGGGACCTGTACGACCAGGCCAGGAGCGATGCCGTCGGCGAGCACCGCACCATCCCAGGGCAGATCGAGTATTGGGCCAGGGTGGGACGGGCGGCGCTGGATAACCCCGACCTGCCCGTGAGCTTCATTGCCGAGGCCTTGGCCTCCCTGAGCGAGCCCCGCAACGAGGCGACACCTTTCGTGCCCCGCGGCGCTGGCGAGTGACGTACGCGGTCGTACAGACCCGACGCTTTGCCCGGGCTTACAAGAGGCTGCAAGGCAACCTGGTCGCGGAGGTCGATCGCGCAGTCGCACGCGTCGCGGCTGACCCGAACATTGGAGAACGGAAGCGAGGCGATCTTGCGGCGCTCCGCGTCCACAAGTTTCGTGCGCTCGGCCAGCTCTGGCTGCTCGGGTACAGCCTCGACGATACGGTTCGGCTGATTTATCTGGAGGCGGTAGGTCCCCACGAGAACTTCTATCGCGACCTGAAGCGATGAAGATCATGATCCTCGATCGGATCACCCTGCTGTTTCCACTTTGGGCCCTGCTGGGCGCCCTCTTGGCCTTCGCCCATCCGGAGCCTTTGGCGGGGCTCAAGCCCTGGATAGTCCCCCTGCTGGGCCTGGTGATGTTCGGCATGGGGGTGACCTTGACGGCGGGGCAGTTCCGGGAGGTGCTGCGCCGCCCGCGGCTGGTGGCCCTTGGGGTCGCCCTGCAGTTTGGGATCATGCCGCTGGCCGCCTGGGCCATCGGCCACCTGATGGGTCTGCCAGCCGCCCTCCTGGCGGGTCTGGTCCTGGTGGGAGCGAGCCCGGGCGGGACCGCCTCCAATGTGATTTGCTATCTGGCCCGGGGCGACGTGGCCCTGTCGATCACCCTGACCACCGTCTCGACCCTGCTCGCGGTGGTGCTGACCCCGCTGCTGACCCTGCTCTACGTCGGCGAGCGGGTCCCGGTCCCGGCTGGGGAGATGCTGGTCTCCATCCTCCAGGTGGTGCTGGCGCCGGTAGCCCTCGGGGTGCTGGTGAACCAATTCGCGGGCCAACGGCTCTCCGCCCTCCAGCGGTTCTTTCCGCTTCTCTCGGTGGGGGCCATCGTGCTCATCATCGCCATCATCGTGGCCCTCAACCGGGGCAGCCTGGCCGCCATGGGGCCCGCGGCGGCGCTCGCGGTGGTCCTGCACAATGGGGTCGGGCTGGCCGCCGGCTACGGTCTGGCGCGGCTCGCCGGGCAGGACGAGATCCGGGCCCGGACCCTGGCCATCGAGGTGGGGATGCAGAACTCGGGCCTCGCCGTGGCCCTGGCGGTCAAGTACTTCTCCACCGCCGCGGCCCTGCCTGGGGCTCTCTTCTCCGTCTGGCACAACCTGTCCGGGTCGGCACTGGCGGCCTGGTGGTCTCGGCGCGCGCCGTCCCCCGAAGAAATCCATGGTCCACGAATGAACGCGAATGAACGCGAATAGGATGGGGACAGTAGCGGGCCATGCTCGGGGCCTGTGATGGGCTGACCCCGGTTTATCGCCACCTTTGCTCTACTAGAGCGGATTCGCGTCCTGAGCGCCTTCGCGTTTGTCGCGGACGATCAAGCAAGCGCAGGCACAATCATTGCCGCCAACGGATTCGCCAGCAGTTGTGGATGCGGGGGTTGCGGGCGAAGTCGCGGGGGATGGTGGCGGCGCTCAGGTCCTCGATGGCGAGGTCGGGGAGCGCCTCCAGATCCATGCGGAAACGGCGCAGGTTGTTGGAGAAAATCAAGGTCCCGTCGAGCTCGAGCAGGTCCGTGGTGGCTCGGATCAGCTCCACGTGGTCCCGCTGGATGTCCAGGGTTCCGGCCATGCGCTTGGAGGTGGAGAAGGTCGGCGGATCGAGAAAGATCAGGTCGAAGCGCCGCCGGCCCCGCATGGCGTCGAGCCACTCCAGGCAGTCCGCCTGGATCAGTTCGTGCTTTGGGCCGCGAATGCCATTCAGCTCCAGGTTGCGGCGGGCCCAGTCCAGGTAGGTGCGGGAGAGGTCGACGCTGGTGGTGGCCACGGCGCCGCCCCGGGCCGCGTAGACGGTGGCCGTCCCCGTGTAGCAGAAGAGATTAAGGAAGCGCCCGCCGGGGGCCAAGGTGCCGATCAGGCGTCGGGTCTCCCGATGGTCCAGGAACAGGCCCGTGTCCAGATAGTCCTCGAAGTTGACCAGGAAGCGGTGCCCGCCTTCGCTCACCGCATGGAAGCGGCGGGTCTCGCCCAGGCGCCCATATTGGTTTGCGCCTTTTTGCTGCTGCCGGAGCTTGAAGAAGACCTGCTCATCCGGGACCTCCAGCGCCTCCGGGATGACGCTCAAGGCCTCCCGCAGCCGGCGGCGCGCCTGCCTGGGGTCCACCGTCGAGGGGGCGGCGTATTCCTGGACCACGACCCAGAGCCGCTCGCCCTCGTAGCAGTCCACGGCGACGGCATACTCGGGCAGGTCCGCGTCATAGAGCCGGTAGCAGCTCACCTGCTCCGACGTTAGCCACCGGCGCAGGGCCTTGCGGTTCTTGGTGAGTCGGTTGGCGAGTGCCTGGGCGCCGGCGCCGCGCTCCTCCGGCGCCAGGGACCTCGGGCGGTTCGAGACGAAGTGCTCGGGCGCCACCTCGAAATGCAGCAGCCGGCATTCGATGGGGCCGTTGAAGAGGGCATGGGTACGCAGGGCGCGCAGGCCCATGTGCTTGCCCAGATCCGGGTTGCCCGTGAAGACGGCGGCACGCCAGCCCGTGAAGCGCTCCCGCAGGATGGCCCCCAGTTGGGCGTAGAGGGCGGGCAGGTCGGACTCGGCCCCCATCCGCTCCCCATAGGGTGGATTCGTCACCACCAGGCCCCGATCCTCTGGGCGACCGGGCTGGCAGTCCTTGAGATCCCGGCGCTCGAAATGGCAGCGCCCGGCGAGCCCGGCGCGCCCCAGGTTGGCCAGGGCCGCGCGGATAGCCGATGGGCTCTGGTCATAGCCCCGGAGCGATCCGAGCCGGACGAGACCGGCGGCCCGACGGTGTCGAGCCTCCTCCAGCAGGCGGGCCCAGGCCTCCGGGTCGTGACCGGACCATCCCTCGAAGCCGAAAACCTGGCCAGACTCGGCATGCAGCAGGCCCGGGGCTATGTCCGCCGCGATCAGGGCCCCCTCGATCACCAGGGTACCGGAGCCGCACAGGGGGTCCAGCAGGGCGGCGCCGGTTGTCGCGAGGTCGGGCCAGCCGGCCCGCAGCAAGATGGCGGCCGCCAGGTTCTCCTTCAGCGGGGCGGCGGCGCCCTGCTCCCGATAGCCCCGGCGGTGCAGGGAGGCGCCGGAGAGGTCGATGGCTAGGGTGGCGGTGCCCCGCAGGGCGTAGCAGTGGATCAGCAGATCCGGATGCTCCGCGTCCACATCCGGGCGCCGGCCCAGGCGGTCGGTGAATCGGTCGGCGATGGCATCCTTGACCTTCAGGGCCCCAAACTGGCTGTGGGTGATGCCGGCTAGGTTGCCGTCGAAGCGCACGGCGAACGTCCGGTCGGGGCCGAGGTGCTCCTCCCAGGGGACCTCTCCGGCACCGGCATAGAGGGCGTCGGGCCCGTCGGCGGGGAGCTCGGCGATGGGTAGCAGGACACGGTTGGCCACCCGGGACCACAGGCAGACCCGGTAGGCGTCCTCCAGGGTCCCCGCGAAGCGCGCCCCGCCCCGGGACTCGGTCGCCCCTGCGAGACCAAGCCCGGTCAGCTCCTCGGCCAGCAGGCTCCCCAGGTGCTTGGGTGCCGTGACGAAGAAGCTGTGGCTAGACACTGGGCAGGGCGAGGAGCGGGGGAGGGCGGGTCCTCCCGTTACTCCTTGCGCTTCAGCAGATCCGCCAGGCCCTCGAAGGCCTTGTGGGTGACCTGGCTGCCGCCGCCCGAGCCGCCACCAGCGCGCCCGGCTGCCAGGGTTGCCAGGTGCTCCTCATACTTCTGGTGCTCGTTGTCGTGACAGTAGAGGCAGAGCAGCTCCCAGTTGCTGCCGTCCGGTGGGTTGTTGTCGTGGTCCATGTCCTTGTGGTGAACCGTGAGCTCGCGGAGGTTGCTGCGGTCGAAGTGGCGCCCGCAGCGGCCGCACACCCAGGGATAGAGCTTGAGCGCCTGCTCCCGGTAGCCGGCGGCGCGCTCGTCCGCCGCCTTGCGGGCGTCCGCCACCACCCGGTCCAGCTTGGTGGTGTTGATGGGCTTGCCGGTCTTGCCGTGGCGGGGGAGATGGCTGGGGGACATGGGGGCCTCCGACGGTCTTCTTAGGACGTGCCCATGCTAGCGGGCGAGCGGGCTCACGGAAAGCCGTTGCTCGCGGTGCCATGATCTGGCCATGTTCCAGGGCTTGCAGCGTTCGGGGCTTAGAAGAGTGATGGTCCGCGAATGAACGCAAATGAACGCGAAAGGGACAGGCGAGTGAGGCGGCTGCCTGCGGTTCATCGTCGCACTCGGAGCTCCTTTCAGTCCGGTGGGACATGAGGCGCTGGTCGGACCAGGAATCCTCGCCACTCGCAACCCCCTAGGCGCAACTGTCAGGTATGAAACGAGGGAGACCGACCCATGGGCGCTGATTTGGGACTGTTGCTGGCTGGGCTGGTGGCCATCCTGGCCTTGGTCCTGCTCCTCCTTCTGGTTCGAACCATCCAGCGGCGGAGCCGGGAGGTCGCGAGCACCCCGGCCCTGTGGGAGGGCCGGGACTACCGGTGCCCGGGTTGTCGGGGTCATTTTGAGCCCGGCTGGGTGATGCTCGGTCGTGGCGCCATCTGGAGGGACCGGGTGCGGGGGACTCCCGGTGCCTTCAGCACCATCGCCGGCGCCCTCCCCAATACGCTGAGCCTGTCGCTGCGGCCCGCGGCGAACCAGGCCTGGCGCTGTCCCCGCTGCCAGTTGCTTCTCGTGGACCACTCCCGGCTGGTGAAGCCAGGCGGGTGATCACTGAATGATGTCGGTGATCTTCCACTCGGTTCCCCGCAGCGACAGGCGCACATGGGTGGCGCCCTTGCCCAGCTCGCCGATACGGATCAGGAAGCGGTCGTAGGACTCGAAGAAGGCGAAGTCGATCCCCGCGAGCAGGTAAGGGGGACTCTGGTTGGTGGCACGGGTCACGGCCTCCCGCAGCGTCTCGCGTACCCAGGGGACCGTGACGGCCTGATCCAGGGCGGAGCTGCCTAGCCGGTCCAGGTTGTCGCGCAGCCAGCCCATGACGCTGGCGGGGTCGCCAGGGGGCAGGACGGCGTTGGCGCCGGCCTCGAGGCGGGCCTTGTAGTTGGCGCGGATCGCCGGTAGGTCCGTGAGCGCCGCCAGCTCGGTGGTGTCCTCTTTGCCGAGGGCATCGTCGAGCTTGAAGACGTAGTAGTAGGGCCAGATGCCGAAGGCGATCAGGGCGAAGAGCAGCAGGTAGCCGAGGAACCGCATCGTGGGTACATCTCCGATGGAGGCTGGGGCCTGAGGAAGCGGTAGTCTAACAGCATCCCGCCGTGTGACCCTGGGCCTCGGTCGCCGGATCGGTCCAGGATGCGCCGGGTCGCTATAATCCGGGCATCTACCCAGCCTCGAGCAGCCCATGGACGACCTGACCCAGACCCTGGCCCTCACCCTCGGCGCGAGCTGGGCGAGCGGCATCAACCTCTACGCGGCCGTGCTAGTGCTTGGGTTCCTCGGCGCCACCGGCACCCTGGACCTGCCGGCGGGCCTCGAGATCCTCTCCGATCCGCTGGTGATGCTGGCGGCGGGGACCATGTACCTGGTGGAGTTCTTCGCCGACAAGGTTCCCGGGGTCGACAGCGCCTGGGACGGCATCCACACCTTCATCCGCATCCCCGCCGGGGCCCTGATGGCCGCCGGCTCGGTCGGCGACATCGGTCCCGCCGGGGACCTGGCGGTGGCCCTGCTGGGTGGCGCGGTGGCGGCGGCCTCCCACGCCACCAAGGCGGGCACCCGGGTCCTGATCAACACCTCGCCGGAGCCCTTCACCAATTGGACCGCCTCGGTCACCGAGGACCTGGGGGTGATCGGGGGCCTGCTCCTCGCCGTGAAGCATCCGGCGGTCTTCCTGGTGCTGCTGGCCCTGTTCTTTGTCCTCCTGATCTGGCTGCTGCCCAAGCTGTGGCGGGGCATCAAGCGGGTCTTCGGCGCTATCGGCAGGCTCTTCGGTGGGAAGGGCAGGGAAGAATCGGCTGCACCCGAGCCCGCTCAGGCCAGGGCGCTGTCCCCACCGACGGGGCCCGGGGATCGGGACCTTGGCCCGTCCGACCAAGACCGAGGGTCAGTGTCTGGATCGGTGTCAGAGCCGGTGGGCCCCGGCAAGGTCCATTCAGACCGCGACTGACCTCCATGTCTCGACCACTCCCAGAACCCGCGCACGCGGGGGCGGCTCTGGATGCGGTCGCTGGTCTCTCCACCTTCCTGGTGGGGGGCGCCGTGCGGGATGGGCTGCTCGGCCGACCCGTGAGCGAGCGGGACTTCGTGGTGGTGGGCGCGAGCCCCGCGGAGCTTCTGCGGCGAGGCTTCCGGCAGGTGGGGCGCGACTTCCCGGTCTTCCTGCACCCCTTGACCAAGGACGAGTACGCCCTGGCGCGCACCGAGCGCAAGACCGCCCCCGGCTACCGGGGCTTCGTGGTCCACGCGGAGCCCAGCGTGACCCTGGAGCAGGACCTGGAGCGGCGGGACCTCACCATCAACGCCCTGGCCCAGGCCCCGGACGGGACCCTCATCGACCCCTTTGGCGGGCTCGCGGACCTGGAGGCCCGGATCCTGCGACACGTCTCCCCGGCCTTCGCCGAGGACCCGGTGCGGATCCTACGGGTGGCCCGCTTCGCCGCCCGCTTCGCCAACCTGGGATTCCGGGTCGCCCCCGAGACCGTGGCCCTGATGGCGCGGATGGTTGAGGCAGGGGAGGTGGACGCCCTGGTCCCCGAGCGGATCTGGCAGGAGCTAGCCAAGGCCATGGCTGAGGATCGGCCCTCGGTCTTCTTCGAGGTCCTGCGTGGCTGCGGCGCCCTGGACCGGCTGCTGCCCGAGGTCGACCGGCTCTGGGGCGTGCCGCAGCCCGCCGAGCACCACCCCGAGGTCGACACCGGCGTGCACCTGATGCTGG
>JBLMWY010000077.1:0-3945 GCA_050257475.1 Bdellovibrio bacteriovorus | reverse complement strand
GGCACCGGCGCCCCCTGTGCCCGTGCCGCGTGCGTACACTGGATCGGTGTCACCAGCGGTGCGTATCGGTCTCGCCCGGGATTCCGCGTTCGGCTTCTACTATCCAGACGACCTGATGGCGTTGGTCCAGGAAGGGGCCGAGCTCGTGGAGTTCAGCCCGGTGGGTGACCTCGAGCTGCCGCCGGTGGACGGGCTCTTCATCGGCGGCGGCTTCCCCGAGTATCGGATGGTGGAGCTGGAGGCGAACCGCTCCATGCGAGCGTCCATCGCCCGCTTCGTTGCCCAGGGCGGGCCCACCTATGCCGAATGTGGTGGGCTCATGTACCTCTGCAAGGCCATCCGGTGGGGGGGGCAGCGCTGCGAGATGGTGGGCGCCCTGGACGCGGAGGTCGAGATGCGGCCCAGGCCCCAGGGCCGGGGCTACGTGCGCCTCAGGGAGACCGACCGGCACCCCTGGCCGCGAGACCCTTCGAAGGGTACTGGCCAGGCACCAGGGGAGACCAGGGCCCACGAGTTCCACCACTCGGCGATCGTGGCTCCGGACCCGAAGTGGAGCTATGCCTACGAGGTGCTGCGGGGCACCGGCATCGAGGGGCGCCACGACGGGGTGGTCCAAGGGAGCCTGCTCGCCTGCTATAGCCACCTGCGGGATGTCAACACGGGCTGGGTCGGTCGTTTTCTCGCCCAGGTACGCCGCCGGGCCCATTGAGACCGCGCTGAGCGGCGCTTGGGGTTAAACTGCACCCGGTCTTTCGGAACCTTCAGTCATCAGGACTCACGATGTTCAAGCTCACGACCGCTGCCGCGGCCCAGGTGCTGGTTGCCGCCAAAGAGGGAGGGGCCGAGGGGATGTCCCTGCGGCTTGCCGCCCAACGTCGCCCCGATGGGGCCATCGACTACCGGATGGGGTTCGACGAGGCGACCGAAGACGATATCCGGATGAGCTGCGAGGGGATCGACGTGGTCATGACACCCGAGCAGGTCCCCCTGCTCGATCAGGCCACCATGGACTATGTGGAGATGGAGGCCGGCCAGTATCACTTCATCTTCCTCAATCCCAAGGACGCGAACTATCAGCCACCGACAGAGTCATGAGTCGCAGACGGCAGTAACCGGGGTCTGAGCCGCGATGGAGCTGAGCCGCGAAGACGCCTTCCGCCTCAACGTCCTGCTCGCTAACAAACCCCTGGCGATCCGAGTCGACGAGGGCAAGCTGGAGGTCCATGGGCTGGCGGCGCTGCCGGACGGCACCCAACCTGGGGAGGGCTCGCGTGAGGTCAGGGTCCAGCTCCACCCCACCACCCGCCCGGAGCACTATTTGCGGCTGGTCCGGGAGCTGATCTCCGGTCAGGTCCTGGGCTCCCCCGGCGGCTATCCGGTCTATCTCAAGCGCTGGACCCGCATGGGTCAGATGCGCGACGAGAGCCTGGCTCAGCTCCTGCTCCTCGGTGAGCCCGAGGCCGTGGTCGCCGCCGTGTGCTCCCCCGGCCTCACCGACGAGCTGGCGCGGCGCGCCTGGTGGGCGATGGAGGATGCGGAGAACGCTCGCCGCATGCTCGGCAACCCCGCCATCGTCAGGGGCGCCATGGGGCCGGTCCTGGCCGCCTATCTGGTGGACTATCTCCCATTCGAGACCGAGAGCGAGCGTATCGTGGAGTCGGTGCGGCTGGTGCTCCAGCCGGGTCTCATCAGTCCCGAGCAGCGCGCGGACCTGTGGCATAAGTCAGGGCGCAAGCAAGCCTATCTGGTCGGTTTCCTGCAGGCGCTGCCGGACGATCTGCCGGAGCCTGAGCCCCCGCGCCAGCGGGGCGCGGAGGCGGCGGCGCGAATCGAGGCCTTGGCCGCGCGCGATGACCCCTGGGCGCGCCTGCTCCAGCGGGTGGCCTCGGGTCCCGGTCAGACCTGGCTCAAGACAGTGGCCGCCGTGCTGGCCAAGCCGCCGAGCCAGGACATCGTCACCAGCACCTTCGACTGCCTGCGTGACTATTTCGCGCCCCTGAGGCCCGAGGGCGACCCCTATCTGCCGATGGACGCCTTGATCGCGGAGGCGACGCGGTTCGCGCGGTCGGGCCAAGGTCCCGGCGAGGTCGGGGAGGGACTGGACCAATGGCCGCAGCTCCTGGAGGAGATCGCCGCGATACGGGTCCTGTCGGGTCTGGGCTATGGGGTGATCCGGCCGGTCCTCCCCGACCCCACGGCCCTGGGGACCCTGATGCGCCGCAAGCTGGCGCCGGTGCTCGACCCGATTCAGGAGCGCATCCGAACCCTCAGGGGAGGGCGGCATTAGCCCGGCGGGCGCCGAGGCGACTAGACCGCCTCCGATTCACCGGGACCGGCCCCATCTTGTCGCCATCTTTAAACGCGGAGCGCGTCGCCGGAAGAGCCCAATGCAAGACCGTCCAGCCATACGCACGGCAATCCCCAAGCATCGCTATCAGGTGGGGGGCTATGCCGCCACCCTGCTCGGGGAGATCGAGAGCAGCGACCTCCGAGCGTATCGCTACATCCTGGCCTTCGTCCCCCTGGGCGGAAAGGAACCCGACCTCTATGTGTGGGCCGAGTTGGCACCCGCGGCGGAGTCGGCCGCCGGGGCCTACCGGCTGCGGGTGGTGAGCGAGACCCTGTCGGAGGTGGTGGACAGCGGCGACCGCTGGGGTGACCTGGATGCCTTCGCCGCCCAAGCCCTCAGGCTTGGCGCCCAGGCCCTGGGGCTGCAGCGGGAGAACGTCGTTCGGCTGATGTAGCGGTGGCCTGGATCGCAGGCGGGGCTTAGGCTCAGCGCCGCGTCCCCGGGATCATCTGCTGGATCACCCCCATGGGGTTCATCTGCTCCAACTGCTCGCCGCCGCGTCCCACGACCCCGCTGAGCTGCTCCATGCCCTCGCGCATGCGCCGCAGGTCCTCCGCCATGGCGGGCAGGGTCCGCACCTGCCTCGCCATGTCCGAGACGTCCCGCGCCAGGGAGCCCATATCCCCCCGCATGGCCCGCATGTCCTCGGCCATGGAGTGGACCTGGGACGACATGGCGCCCATGTGCCCCGTCATGTCATGCATGAGCTTGACCATGTAGAGGAAACCGGCGCCCGCAAGCAGGGCTGCCAGCATGATGACGACGGCGACGAGGCCCGGGCGCGGGTTTGTCGGGGGCTGATTCATGCGTTCCTTGGTTCCTGGGGTGTCCCGCGGCGATTCTCTGATTAGGATGCCACAGGTCGAGCCCTGGTGGCCTGACGGCCTTTGCCCTTCGTGCGGGTCGGTGCCCCAACGAAAAAGGCCGCCCTGTGGGGCGGCCTTGCTGGGGCGAAGGACGGTGGTGCTCAGTTGAACAGCCAGCCGAAGTTCACGCCCAGCTCGTACTGCTTCATGGAGATCTCCGGGGCCTGGGTCCCGGTGAAGGCACCGGGTCCCGTGACGGTCTCCTCGGGGGCGTACATGCCCCAGAAGGTCAGCTCGTAGTTCGGGGCCAGCTTGTAGGTGGCGCCCAGGGTCCAGTGGTCCTCGATGACGGCCGGGGCCAGCGCATTGAAGGCCACCTGACTGCCGCGGATCGGAGAGTTTCCGTGGCTGTAGCCAGCGCGCAGGGTCAGGATGTCGTTGACGGCATACTGGACACCGAGCTTGATGACCGTCATGTCGCGCCAGCCGAAGCCCGCGCCGTTGTCGCCGCCGAGGCAATAGCTGGGATCATAGGCGCCAGGTCCGCCAAAGGCTGCACCCAGGACGCAATTTGTGGCGAGGGTATTGTCATTGGCGATGGATTTTACGTCCCCGTACCAGATCTGTTGGACGTCCAGGGCGAGGGTCAACTGGTTGGTCGGCCGGTAGGCCAGTCCGATGGTGCCCACCGCGGGCATGTCGAAGTCACCCTGCTCGGCAAACAGATCCTTGTACTTGTCGAACTCATCCATGTACATCTTGGAGCGGATGGACGCGCCCAAGGTGACC
>JBLMWY010000076.1:0-7160 GCA_050257475.1 Bdellovibrio bacteriovorus | reverse complement strand
GCGCCGCTCGGTCTGCGCGGCGGTATCGCCGACCCGTGCCACCCAGGCCAGGGTGCTGGCCCGGGTGAGGTCCAGGACCCCTTGCGGATAGAGCCCAGGCAGCAGCACCAGGATCCCGAGTGCCAGGGCCACCACCAGCTCCCTTGGTCCCAGGTCCCTGCACTGCGCGACCACGGGGTTGGTGACGGGGCCGAGGAAGAGCCGGCGATAGAGCCCCAGGAAATAGCCCGCGCCCAGCACCGCGGCGAACAGGGCCGCGAGTCCGGCGCCCGTGTGGGCCTCCAGGGTACCGAGGATCAGGAGCAGCTCCGCCGGGAATCCGGTGGTCCCCGGCAGGCCGATGGAGGCCAGACCCAGGAGCAGGAAGAATCCGGTCAGGAGCGGCATGGTGCGGGCCAGCCCCCCCAGGCTCACCGCCTCCGTGGAGCCAGTGCGGTGATGGAGGAACCCGGTCAGCAGGAAGAGCCCGCCCGCCACCACCGTGAAGTTCAGGAGCTGGAAGAGGGCGCCCTGGATGCCGCTTTGGTTCAGGGAGGCGATGCCGAGCACCACCAGTCCCGCATGGCTCATGCTGCCGAAGGCCAGCATGCGCCGCAGATTGGTCTGCGCCAGGGCCGCGAGGGCCCCGTAGAGCAGGCCGACCACCCCCAGCCCCAGGAGCAGCCACTGGAGCTCAGAGACGGCCCCGGGTGTCAGGGGCACCAGGTAGCGGATGAGGCCAAAGGCCCCCAGCTTGAGCCCCGTCATCAGGGCGGCCACCGCCACCGGACCCTCCGCCGCCACCAGCGGCAGCCAGGTGTGGAGCGGAAAGAGCGGGGTCTTGACCCCGAACCCCAGCACCAGGAGGGCAAAGACCAGTAGCTCCAGATGGTCTGGCAGCGGTGTGCCGAGCAGGACCTCATAGTCGAAGCTCAAGCCGCCGGGGATGCCGAGCCCGGTCAGGGCGGCATGGTTGAAGGCGAGGACCAGGATGGCGAACAGGAGTGGGATTCCCCCCACCAGCATCAGGAGCGTGTATTTGGTGGCGGCGTAGCGTCGGTTGGCGCCCACGCCCCACAGGCTCACCAGGAAGAAGAGCGGAACCAGGCTGAGCTCCCAGAACAGGAAGAAGAGCACCGTGTCCAGGGCCAGAAAGATCCCCAGGGTGGTGCTCTCCAGGAGCAGCAGCAGGGTGTAGTAGAGCCGCTGCATGGTGCGGACCTGGGTCCAGGAGGTCAGGATGACCCCGATGAAGAGCAGGGCCGCCAGCGGCAGGAAGAGGACCGCGATCCCGTCCACCCCGACCGCGTAGTGGATATTTAGGGTGGGAATCCAGGGTTGGCGCTCGACGAGCTGGAATCCGGGGTCGGCCGGATCGAAGCGGGTCAGGATGAGCAGCGAGATCGCCAGGTCCGCCAGGGTCGCCCCGAGGGCGATGGCGCGGGCCCAGCGCTGGTCCGGAATCAGCCAGATCAGGGCCGCCCCCACCGGCAGGGTGAGCAGCAGCAGGCTGAGGAGCGGGATGGCGCTCAGATCCATTCCAGACCTCGCACGAGGCGGGTGCCGCTGGCGGACAG
This sequence comes from Bdellovibrio bacteriovorus, assembly GCA_050257475.1. Classification (GTDB taxonomy): domain Bacteria; phylum Pseudomonadota; class Gammaproteobacteria; order Chromatiales; family Chromatiaceae; genus Thiodictyon. The sequence continues at coordinate 5,604 of JBLMWY010000076.1, read as the reverse complement.
GGGAGTCTTGTCCGCAAATGAACGCAAATGAGCGCGAAATACGATTGCCTGGTCTCGGCTCTGTAGGTCGGGCTTGAGCCCGACAGCAACCCGGCAGCCCCTCGGTAGGTCGGGCTTCAGCCTGACAGCGGCCCGGTAACGCCTCCGTAGGTCGGGCTTGAGCCCGACAGCCGCCTCGCGGTTAGCGCCAACCGTCGCCGTCGGGCTCAAGCCCGACCTCCAGACGAGGGCCGCGGAGCCAGCGGATTTGCGTTCATGTGTGCTCATCTTGCGGACCGAATGCCGTCTTCCGCCTCAGTGGCTCAGACCAAAGCGCCCGCTCAGGGCCGCGAGGGGGGCGTCCACCAGCTCCAGCCAGGGCTCAGAGTGGAATCCAACCCCAAGGAGCACCAGGATCACGGTCCCGGCGATGAGCCGCTCGGTGGCGCTCGCCGACGCGATAACCTGGGGCCCATGCTCCCGTTGAGGGGCCAGGAAGGCGCGTTGGAAGGCCCACAGCAGGAAGGCCGCCGCCGCCACGTTGCCCAGGGCCGCCGCGATGGTTACCAGGGCCCCGAAACGGTCCATGGCGGCCTCCAGCATGAGATGGGCCGCATCGAACCCCGGGGTCCCCGGCATCCCCACGATGGACAGGCCCGCCACGAAGAAGGCGATGCCGATCAGTGGGATGCGGTCGAAGAGTCCCCCCAGTTTGGGGAGCAGGGTGGTGCGGGTGCGGCGGTAGATGAAGCCGGTCATGAGCAGCAGCCCCGCGATGGCCAGCCCGAAGTCCACCGACAGCATGACGCCGCCCTGGAAGGCGGCGGTCCCAAGGCTGAAGAGCCCGATGACCAGGATGCTGGTGTGGCTCACCACCGCGAAGGCGAGGAGCCGCCGCAGGTTCACCTGGAGCAGGGCGAGCAGCGCGGCGTAGAAGATGCCCGCGGTGGCGAAGGCCACCACATAGGCGTTCCATTCCACCACCGCCTCGGGCAGCAAGGGGAAGACGAAGCGCACCAGGCCGTAGATCCCCACCTTGAGTCCGAGCAGCAGGGCGGGCCCCACGGCCACGTTGCCGTGCTCCGCCACCAGGGGCAGCCAGCCGTGCAACGGGAACAGGGGAGTGCGGATCGCCAGGCCGTAGAAGAGCAGGTAGAACACTACCGAGGAGAGGGCCGGGGCCACGGTGAAGGCGGACAGCTCCGTGAGGTCGAAGCTCCAGACACCGCCGGTCAGGTCCGCATGGTTCCAGCCCAGCATCAGGGTCCCCGCGAGCAGCAGGGCGAGGCCCGTCCCCATGAACTGGTAGAAGCGGGCCAAGGCCAGGTGCTTTCCCGGGGAGGTGTCCCAGCGCCACAGGAGGTATCCGATCAGAGCCAGCTCGGCGGCCGAGACCAGGCTGAACCACAGCAGGTCCAGCGTTGTGAAGAGGGACATCAGGGCGGACTCGACCGCGAGCAACACGGCAAGCAGGATCGAGAGGGGCTTGAGTCCCCGGGAGGGTCCGTAGGCGACCAGCAGAAGGCAGATAAGACCGGTGAGCAGGATGAACAGCACCGAGACCCCGTCCACCCCCGCGTGATAGTTGAGGGGGGGGAGCGGCGTCCAGCGTTCGGCGAACTGAAAGGCGGGATTGGCGTGGTCCAGCCGCAGATAGAGCAGGGCCCCCAGGGCGAGCTCGGCGAGGGCCACCGCCAGGGCGAGGAGGAGGGCCCAGAGGTCGCGTCTGACGCGCAGCAGCAGGAGCGCCGCCGCCAGGGGAAGGGCCTGGAGCAGGGCCAGTAGCGGGAAATCCCCGGCCAGGGTGGTCAGCGGCGTGAGCTCCGAGGTTTGGATCAAGGTCTTCGCGTCCCCTACAGGATGACCACAAAGGTGGCCATGATCAGCAGTAGCAGATAGCGGGGACGCTCGAGGAGGTCCTCCGCGCGGCTCACCACCCCCACCAGCCCGGCAAGCAGACCGCCCAGGCGGCCCCCGCCGCCTTGCAGGACCAGCCGCTCCTCGAACCAGTGCAGCCGATCCGCGACCCAGGCCATCAGTCCACCGAGGAGTCCGACACCCTGGATCAGGTCCGTTGCGGCCCCGGCTCGTGACGCCTGGCCGGCGCTCATGGCGCCGCCGGTAAGGGCTCCATCGTCCGGGGGCAGGCCCACCAGGGGCTTGAGGACCCGCTCATCGAAGGCGCGCACGTCCGCCGCGAGCTGCCGGGTGGGACGCACCAGCAGCCAGTCGCTGATGGGATCGAGCCAGAAGCGCTGGAGCGCCGCCGTGAACAGTAGCCGCCGACGGGCGAGCCAGCCCCCCAGGGGGCGCACGGGGCCATCCATCCAGTGCATCAGGGCCGGGGCGTGGAGGAACTGGTAGGCCCGCCACAGGGCATGGAGCACCAGGTGGGCGGTGGCGAGGTCAAACCAGCCAAGCCCGCACCAGAGCACCATGAGCCCGATCTGGGCGGTGGTGGAGAACATGAGGCCGCTCTTGACGTCCGCCTGGGTCAGGCCGACCAGCCAGCCGTAGAGGGCGGTGGCGAGCCCCGTCAGGGCCACCAGGGGCATCAGGGCGGGCGCCGCGGCCAGCAGGGGCTCGCAGCGGATCAGCAGATAGACCCCGGCGTGGACCATGAGTGAGCCATAGAACACCGCACTCGATGGGGTCGGACCCTCCAGGGCCCGGCCGATCCAGGCCGAGAAGGGGAGCAGGGCCGATTTGGCGAAGGCGGCGAGCAGGAAGCCCAGCAAGACGAGCCCCGCCTCCAGGCTTTCGAGCTGGTTGGCGCGGGCGGCGACCTCGGACCATTCGACCGCCCCGAGCCAGGCGAAGGAGAGGAAGATGGCGAGCAGGAAGCCGGCATCGCCGATGCGGTTGGTCACGAAGGCGCGGGTGGCGTTCTCGGTGGCCTGGGGGCGCTCCTGGACAAAGCCGATCAGGAGATAGGAGCTGATGCCCGCAAGCTCCCACCCGACGAAGGTGAGGACGGCATTGCCCGCGGTGACGATCAGCAGCATGGCCCCGGTGAAAAGGGACAGGACCAGGAAGAAGCGCCGGAAGCCGGGCTCCCGGTGCATGTAGGGCACCGAGAAGCGCAGGGTCGCGAGACAGATCACCGCCACCAAGGTGGCGAGCAGCAGACCCAAGGGGTCCAGGGTCAGGCTCAGGGGGACCTCCAGGCCCCCGCTGGCCAGCCAGGTGCCGAGTCGGACCTGCCCCGGCGGGACCTGGAACAGGGCCAGCAGGTCCACCGTCAGCACGGCGATCAGGGAGATGGCCGCGGCGGTGCCTGCGAGACGGGCGGTTGGGCGCTCCGCCGCCTCACCCGGATCCGCTCGCAGGGCGATCCCGAGCCCGATCCACAGGGCCGCCGCCAAGGGGGGCAGGGGGATCAGGGCGTACCAGAGGGGACTCAGGGTGTCAGGCATGGGTAGGCACCTCGTCCGGCGCCGCGATCAGGGCGGGTGGCCGGGCTCCGCTGAACCCGAGATACCAGTCGGCGGAGCGCCCCACCCTGGGGGTCGGCGCCGCGGCCGGCCGCCAGGGCACCCAGCCGGACCCGGGCCTGAAGCGGTGGATGGCCCCGGTCTCCGGGTCCAGGGCCGCGAGCTGGATCCATCCCCCGCCCACCAGCTCGGCGACCGCCGGCTCGCGCTCGTAGATGGCGGTGAGGACATCGAGGGTCTGCTCCACCACCACCAGCAGGCGCATGGCCTCGTGGATCTCCACCATCTGGCGGGGCAGTCCCGTGCGGAGATCGGAGCTGGCCCCGTCCATCACCCCCAGGAGGCCGGCCACGTTGTGGGTGACCTTGGAGCCGGAGCCATAGCCTTCGTCGTTGGAGGCGGAGAAGTAATACTCGAGGCTGATGCCCGCCCCCACGGCCCCGTTGATGACGAGGTGGCGCTCCAGGATGCGGCCGTCCGGGTCCTGGGTGTGATCGTACGAGATCAGGAAGGCCCGGCGGTCGAAGAAGGCCCCGCGGCTCAGGGCACGGCGCCCGAAGAAGGCGCAGGCGTTGGTGGCATGTCCCAGCTCCGGGCGCACCTGGGACACGTCCCAGGCGCGGTTGGCCGCGTGGCGGTGGGCCGCCTCCGGGTCGAGCCCCGGGGGCGCCGAGGCGAAGCGGCGGCAGCGTTCCTGGGCGTGGAGCCGCCCGGCCTCATCCAGGGTCGAGCGCAGATGGGCGAAGGCGGCGGCGAGGGCGGGGGGCAGGTCCTCCAGGTCGTACCAGGTGAGGGTGTCGCTGCAGGTGTCGTGCTCGCCGGCGACGAACCGGGTGCCTTCTGGGATCTGGATCCCCCGCGCATTGAGCAGGGCCCGCACCTGCGGCCGATTGGCCATGGCCGAGACGACCCGGGCATTGGGTCCGCTGAAGCGCCCGGAGCAGGCGCCACAGTTGTAGGCCGAGGCATGGGGGTTGTTCTGGTTGCGGCTGCCGTGTCCGAGGACCGCCACCAGGGAGGCGAAGCCACGGGTCAGTCCCATGCTGCGGAGCAGGGCCTGGACCCGGTCCGCCTGCTCCCCATCGGTGAAGCCGAGGCGGGGAGCCTCCGGCCTCGCCACCGGGCTGTCGTTTGGAGCCACGAAATCGATGTCGGTGGGCACGGGCGGCCTTACCAGGTCCCGCAGCCGCCCCGTGAGCGCGGCGAAACGCGCCGGGGTGGCGAGCTTCCCGAGGAGTGACAGAGCGGCGGGAGGGCCCGCCAGGGCGGCAACGGCGAGTGGCCCCGGGAGCCCTTGGCGGCCCTGCTCCAGCAGCCGCTGGCCCCAGGTGCGCAAGCGGGCGTGGCCCCGCGCGTGGGTCTGGGCCTGCTCCCCCGCCTCGGACCGCGGGCGCTCCCGCACCTCATGGGCCGGGATCACGGGCGAGGGGATCACCGGGGCCAGGGGGGTGACCTCCCGGTCGTCCAGGCCCCGCCAGTTGTGGGGGACGTTGTAATGGGCGGCGGCCCCCAGGGTCTCGACGCTCGGGTCCAGCTCCTCCAGGTGTCGGCGGATGCCCTCCTCCCGATCGTCCATGCAGAAGATCACCTGGGCGGAGGCCAGGTCGCCGGAGGGCATCCCGCGTTCACCCCAGCGGCCACGGCCGTGGTTGGCCGCCAGGGCCCCAAGGATCTGCTCCCGGTAGTGGCGTTCGAAGGCGCTGAGCCAGAGATAGCCCGCTCGCTCCGGATCGAGCCGCTGTAGGGCGTCGAGGAGCGTCTCCGCCCCCCGGGTTCCCAGTCGAGCCAGGTCGGGGGCGGCGAGCCCGAGATGCTGGGCGAGACGGAACAGGGGCCAGGCGTGGCCATGGAGGCTCCGAACCCCGGGGACCTCGGCGCCGCCGTCATGACGCCAGGCCCAGAGCAGGGCCGCGAGGGACGGCCAGTCCTCCGCCGTTGGGGCCAGGTCGGAAACGGCGGTGGTCCGCGCCGCCCGTGCGGCAAGAAACTCCGGCAGTCCCCCCGCGAACAGGGCCTGACGCACCAGAAGCTCCTCCGGGCGACGGCGGAAGTACCAGCGCAGCATGTCCAGGCTGGGCTCGATCTGCCATTGCTCGCGGCACAGTCGCTGGGCGTAGATGCGCTCCAGCACCAACCGCACCGCCAGGTAGTCCAGCATGGAGACCGGCGATCGACCCCGTCCGTAGCCGGG
>JBLMWY010000075.1:0-3867 GCA_050257475.1 Bdellovibrio bacteriovorus | reverse complement strand
CCTACAAGAAGTCGGCGCGGGTGGTGGGGGATGTGATCGGTAAGTATCACCCCCACGGGGATACGGCGGTGTACGACACCATCGTTCGCATGGCCCAGCCCTTCTCCATGCGCTACCTGCTGGTGGACGGACAGGGCAATTTCGGCTCGGTGGACGGGGATGCGCCGGCGGCCATGCGCTACACCGAGGTCCGCATGGCGCGCATCGCCCATAGCCTGCTGGACGACCTGGACAAGGAGACGGTCGACTTCATCCCCAACTACGACGAGTCGGAGCGGGAGCCGACCGTCCTGCCGGCGCGCTTCCCCAACCTGCTGGTCAACGGCTCCGCCGGTATCGCCGTGGGCATGGCGACCAATATCCCGCCCCACAACCTGGGGGAGATCATCGCCGCCTGTCTGGCGGTGATCGAGCGGCCTGAGATCGGTATCGATGAGTTGATGGAACGGGTGCCGGGGCCGGACTTCCCCACCGCCGGCATCATCAATGGCGTGCGTGGCATTCGCGAGGCCTACCGCACCGGTCGCGGGCGGGTGGTGATGCGCGCCCGCACCCATACCGAGACCGAGAAGCGCAGCGGTCGCGAGGCGATCATCGTCACCGAGTTACCCTACCAGGTGAACAAGGCGCGTCTCCTGGAGCGGATGGCGGAGCTGGTCAAGGAAAAGAAGGTCGAAGGCATCGCCGAGTTGCGGGACGAGTCGGATAAGGACGGCATGCGCATGGTCATCGAGGTCAAGCGCGACCAGTATCCCGACGTGGTCCTGAACAACCTCTTCCTGCACACCGCCCTGCAATCGGTCTTCGGCATCAACATGGTCGCCCTGGTGGACGGCCAGCCGCGCACCCTGAACCTCAAGCAGATGCTCGAGTACTTCCTGCGCCACCGCCGCGACGTGGTGACCCGACGGACGCTCTTCGAGCTGCGCAAGGCTCGGGATCGCGCCCATGTCTTGGAAGGCTACGCCATCGCGCTTGCCAACCTGGATGAGGTGATCGAGCTGATCCGGGCCTCCGCCAGCCCCGCCGAGGCCCGGGAGGGGCTCATGGCGCGTGCCTGGCCGCCGGGCGCGGTCGTCGGCATGCTGGAGCGGGCCGGGGCGGACCAGACGCGCCCCGAGGACCTGGAGGCGGAGCTTGGCCTGGGCGCTGCTGGCTATCGTCTGAGCGAGCGTCAGGCCAAGGCGATCCTCGACCTGCAACTGCACCGCCTCACCGGCCTGGAGCAGGAGAAGATCCTCAAGGAATTCGAGGAGATCCTCGATCGCATCGCGGAGCTACTGCTGATCCTCTCGGACCCGGACCGGCTGATGGCGGTGATCCGCGACGAGCTTACCGCGCTCCGCGACCAGTTCGGGGACGCGCGGCGCACACAAATCCAGGTGGACCATACGGATCTGACCCTGGAGGACCTGATCGCCCCCGAGGACGTGGTCGTCACCCTGTCCCACCAGGGCTATGTGAAGGCCCAGCCGATCAGCGACTATCAGGCCCAGCGGCGTGGCGGCAAGGGCAAGAGCGCCACTAGCTTCAAGGAGGAGGACTTCATCGACCGTATCTTCGTGGCCAACTCCCACGACACGGTCCTGTGCTTCTCCAGCCGTGGCCGGGTCTACTGGCTCAAGGTCTACGAGCTGCCCCAGGCCGGGCGTGGTGCCCGCGGCCGGCCCATGGTGAACCTCCTGCCCCTGGAGCCGGGGGAGCGCATCAACGCCGTCCTGCCGGTACGCGCCTACGAGGAAGGCAACTTCGTCTTCATGGCGACCAGCACGGGTACGGTCAAGAAGACCCCGCTGACGGACTTCTCAAGGCCCCTCTCGCGGGGCATCATCGCCATCGATCTGCACGAGGAGGAGGTCCTGGTCGGGGTGGCCATCACCGACGGCAACCAGGATCTGATGCTCTTCACCTCTGCCGGCAAGGCGGTGCGCTTCAGCGAGGCCCACGTGCGCGCCATGGGCCGCGCCGCCCACGGGGTGCGCGGGGTCTGGCTGGAGGAGGGGCAGCGGGTGGTGTCGCTCCTGGTGTGTGAGCCGGGGACCGTGCTCAGCGTGACCGAGAACGGTTACGGCAAGCGCACCCCTATCGAGGACTTTCCGGCCAAGGGGCGAGGCACCAAGGGCGTCATCGCCATCTCCACCAGCGAGCGCAATGGCGCCCAGGTGGGGGCCGTATTGGTGCGCCCCGGCGACGAGATCATGCTGATCACCGAGGGCGGGACCCTGGTGCGCACCCCGGTGGACCCGATCTCCGTGGTCGGGCGCACCGCCCAGGGGGTCAAGCTGATCAGCCTTGGGGAGGGCGAGCGGCTGCGCCACGTGGAGCGCATCGTCGCCCTGGAGGTTGAGAACGGGAACGGCGGACAGCCTGGCGACTCAGCCGACGGGGACGACCTCGGGCCCCAGGATCCCCAGGACGCGGGCGCCGGCCCGGATGGCTCGGACAACGGCGACTGAGAGCCGACCGATTGAACCACTGTTTGCGACGGAGACCCGATCATGGCTCGCGTATATAACTTCAGCGCCGGACCGGCCATGCTGCCAGAGCCTGTCCTGCGCCAGGCCCAGGAGGAGATGCTGGACTGGCGGGGCAGCGGCATGTGTGTGGCGGAGATGAGCCACCGGGGCAAGGAGTTCATGGCCATCGCCGCCCAGGCGGAGGCGGACCTGCGGGAGCTGCTCGGCATCCCCGCCAATTACAAGGTCCTGTTTCTCCAGGGTGGGGCCTCCAGCCAGTTCGCCATGGTGCCCATGAACCTGCTGCGGGGCGCCGAGGGGGCGGACTATCTGAACACCGGCTCCTGGTCCAAGAAGGCCATCGCCGAGGCGCGCCGCTACGGCGGCGTCAACGTGGCCGCCACCACCGAGGACGGGCGCTTCACCCGCGCCCCGGCCCAGTCCGAGCTCAAGCTGAGCAATGATGCCGCCTATGTTCATTACACCCCCAACGAGACCATCGAGGGGGTGGAGTTTCCCTATGTGCCGGAGACGGGTGGCAGGCCCCTGGTGGCGGACATGTCCTCGACCCTGTTGTCGCGTCCCATCGAGGTCGGCCGCTATGGGCTCATCTACGCGGGCGCCCAGAAGAACATCGGTCCGGCGGGGCTCACCATCGTCATTGTGCGCGAGGACCTGATCGGCCAGCCCCTGGCGGGCACGCCGACCATGTTCGACTACAAGATCCACGCCGACAACGACTCGATGTACAACACCCCGCCCACCTATGCCTGGTACCTGGCGGGGCTGGTGTTCCAGTGGCTGAAGGACCTCGGGGGGCTCGCCGGGATGGCGGTGATCAACGAGCGCAAGGCCAAGGCCCTCTATGCCGCCATCGATGCCTCCGGCTTCTACAAGAACCCGGTGGAGCCCGCCTCCCGCTCCTGGATGCATGTCCCCTTCACCCTGGCCGATCCGGCCCTGGACGAGGCCTTCCTCAAGGAGGCGAAGGCGGCGGGTCTCACGACGCTCAAGGGTCACCGCTCGGTGGGCGGGATGCGGGCCAGCATCTACAACGCCATGCCCGAGGCGGGCGTCCAGGCCCTGGTGGACTTCATGCGGGAGTTCGAGCGCACCCGCGGATAACACAGAAGCGCCAAGGGCCAAGCACCGAGGGCCAAGGTAAAAGGGGCGCGCATTCCTCGGCGCTTGGCCCTCGGCCCTTCTAGGGAGAACCCATGTTCAAGATACAAACGCTGAATAACATCTCGGTCACGGGGCTGGACCGGCTGCCACGGGACCGCTACGAGGTGGCCTCGGAGATCGCCCATCCGGACGCCATCCTGGTACGCTCGGCCAAGATGCACGACCTGGTGATCCCGGACACCGTCAAGGCCATCGGCCGTGCCGGTGCCGGCACCAACAACATCCC
>JBLMWY010000074.1:0-2846 GCA_050257475.1 Bdellovibrio bacteriovorus | reverse complement strand
GAGATGTCGAAGCCCACCCCGCCGCCGGAGACCACCCCGCCCGCCTCGGCATCGAAGGCGGCCACCCCGCCGATGGGGAAGCCGTAGCCCCAGTGCCCGTCGGGCATCACATAGGCGGCCTCGACGATTCCGGGCAGGCTCGCCACATTGATCGCCTGCTCCACCACCTTGTCGTCCAGCTCCCGCAGCAGGGGCTCGCTGGCGAAGATGATCGCCGGGACCCGCATGGCCCCCCGGGGCTCGATGCGCCACTGGGTGTCGCTGAGCCTGGTGAATGACTGGATGTCCATGGTCTCACCTCCCCGGCGTTCGACGCCGGATCAGACGTCCACCACGCAGCGGGCGAGCCAGGTACCGTCGGGCTGCCGGCCCACCTCGAGTCCAGTGTAGGTCGCCCCCTTGACCTCCACCGCCGGCTGATGGCGGGCCTGGTCCACCGGCTCACCCCAGGCCTCGCCCCCGAGGCGTCCGCCGTCGATCCGCACGCGAAAACGGGAGAAGAGCAGGTGCCGGGTCGCCATCTCGTAGACGAGGGCGTTGAGCCAGTCCACGAGCAGGAGCTCCAGGTCCGGGGCCTCGCAGCGGATCTCCACCCGCTCGCTGGCCGCCACTGCCGCCGGGTCGCACAGGATCGCGGTGAGCGCCAGGGCCGCCTGCTCGAAGGCCTCCGCGGGTGTCGCGCCATAGCCCGCCACGCCGATGTCGGCTCGGTGCTCGAAGTGCTCCCAGCGGCGTGTCTGGCCGATCAAGGATAGACCTGCTCGTGGTCAGTGCGGATCTCAGCTTGGCCCGCACCTGAAGCGTCAAGGGCCCGAATTGACGCCCCGGCGGCCGACCCCGTTGGTCCAGGACGCGCTGAGTGCCCTGGGCTCGGAATCAAACGGACACCGCCGATGCGAGACTCTGAAGAGCGTCCTCTTGCGAGCGGCCCAGGAAGCCGCCTCAATGGCCTCGCTGCCTGCCCGCGTGAACGGCCTTCAAATCACTGGCCGCCGCCGTGGGCGTCGCGTGCAACCCGTCAGTCGTGGTTGGCCGCGACGCCGACTGCCGCGGGGCCAACTTAGACCCGACCACCGGCCCGAGCCCTAATCCTACTCGCGTCGCCAAGTGAAGGCATGATGTCGCCGACCGACCGTCGCCCGGCGTCCACCCTGAGCGAGCAGTCCGGACCCTCCGCAGTTCTCTCCCCAGCTGGGTCCCCTCCTGGCGCGGAATCCCGCAGACCCAAGAGCGCCTCCCCTGACTAAGCCGCCGCTAGCGCCTGATGACGCATGACCCTCGCGGACTCTCCGGTTTAGGACCGTCAGCAAGCATCCAAATGCAGCTCGTTTTGCCTCAAGGGCAAAAGGAAAGCCCCGCCCCTGCGCGCGCGCCTCGCACTGGCCCCAAAGGGACGCTTGGAGCCCGTCACCGCCGAGAAGCGCCCGGAGCCCGGCGCGGGCTGGAGCATCCTGGCCCGCGTCGATCCCGGTCCGGGCTCACAGATAGCGTAGCCACACGTAGCCGCTGGCAATGGCGATGCTGAGCAGCATCAGCGGAAAGGCCAGGAGCATGAAGGGCACGAACTTGATCCGGTGCCCGGCGCGCTCGGCGAAGCCCGCCACGATCAGATTGGCGCTCGCCCCCACCAGGGAGCCATTGCCGCCGAGGCAGGCCCCTAGGGCCAGGGACCACCACAGGGGCGCCAGGTTCTCCGCCCCGCCGAAGGTCGGCGCCATGGCCTTGATCAGAGGGATGGTGCTGGCGACGAAGGGGATGTTATCCACCACCGCGGAGGCGACCGCCGAGCCCCACATGATGACCATCGCCGTCACCGCCATGTCCCCACCCGTGAGCGACAGCAGCTCGTTCGCCAGCAGGCTCAGGGCCCCGGTGACCTCCAGGCCATGGACGACGATGAAGAGCCCGAGGAAAAAGAAAAGGGTCACCCACTCCACCTCCGTCAGGGCCGAGTGCACCGCATGGGTCTGCTCCTCGGCGTTGCGCGGGTAGTTGTCCAGCAGCAGCAGGACGGCCGCCCCGAAGAGCGCGATGGTGGAGGGCTCCTGGTGTAGGCCGTGGGCGGCGACGAAGCCGAGTATGACCACCCCCAACACCGATAGGGACTGAATCAGCACCCGCTGATCCGTGATGGCCTCCTGCTCGTCGTACTCCATCACCCTCCGACGATCATCCGGATGGGCCCGGAGGCTGCGACCCCAGATGAGATAGACGGGGATCAGTGTAGCGGCCAGGATGACCAACACCACTGGGGCCAGATTGACGATGAAGTCGTTGAAGGTATAGCCCACCGCCGAGCCGATCATGATGTTCGGCGGGTCGCCGATAAGGGTGGCCGTGCCGCCGATGTTCGCGGCGAAGATCTGGGTGAAGAGATAGGGGTAGGGGCTGACCCTCAGGGTCTCGGTGATGAGGAGCGTCACGGGGGCCACCAGGAGGACCGTGGTGACGTTGTCCAGCAGCGCGGACAGCACGGCGGTGACCAGGGCCAGCATCACCAGGATGCCCCAGGGGTCCGCGTTGACCTTCTTCGCGGACCACACAGCGAGGTACTGGAAGACCCCGGATTTGCGGGTGATGGCGACGATGACCATCATCCCGGCCAGGAGCCCCAGGGTATTGAAGTCGACCCCTGCGACGGCCTGCTTCTGGGTCAGGACGCCGGCCAGGACCATGACCCCGGCGGCAAGCATGGCGACGATGGCGCGGTTGATGCGCTCGGTCATCACCAGGATGTAGGTGGCGACGAAGACCGCGGTGGCAAACCAAAGGGGGTCCAGACCGAGGATCACGCTCGGGACGACATCGGCGTGCATTCAATCCTCCTGCGCCAGGATGGCCCGACC
>JBLMWY010000073.1:0-11713 GCA_050257475.1 Bdellovibrio bacteriovorus | reverse complement strand
AACTCCTCCTCCACCATCTGGTTCCAGGCCTCCCGCTTGAAGGTGCTCTGATCGGGTACGGGACGGTGGACCAGGTTGTAGTGGCAATCGATGCAGGTCTTGCCCGCGGCCTCTTCCTGGTGGATGGCGGCGGTGCCGCCGCGCTTGCCCTGGATCGCCTCGAGGGTGTGGCAGCGCTTGCAGGTGGCGGAGTCGCGCTTCCTGAACCACTCCCGGGCGGCGAAGGCGGACTCCGGCAGGTGCAGGGCGTTGACCACGGGATCGTCATAGTCGGGACCGAAGAGCTGACCCTTGACCTGCTTGATGAGGTCCTTGCCGCCGATGGCATGGTCCCAGGTGGCGGCAAAGACCCCCTCCGAGACATGGCAGTCCCCGCAGGAGGCCCGGACGCCGGAGGCGGAGTTGTAGTGGGCGGATCGCTGATAGTGCTCGTCCGCGTAGGTCATGGAGTGGCAGGTGGTGCAGAACGCGTTGCTGCTCGTGAAGTGGTCGAATTCCATGAGGAAGATCATGAAGAGCACCCCGCCAAGCCCCCCCACCACCAGGGCGATGAGGACGTGACGGGTAATGAAGAGAGGGGCGCGGAGCCGGACCATCACTGGCCCTCCGGTACGTCCACGGAGACCTGCCCCGCTTCTGCGGCAGGCTCGGGCTTGGCGAATCCAAGGATAGTGCTCGCCTGATTGGGGTCGGCCAGCCACTGGTGACCCTCGCCCGTCAGGTGCGCCTCCACCACCTCGGCCGCCTGGTCGCCCGCCAGGGCCCGGGCCTCGGGCAGGAAGCGCCCGTAGAAGTTACGGCCCACCAGGTACATACCCTCCCACCAGGCGTGGTTGGGGCTCGCCATGGAGGCCCCGTGGCGGGCCCGGGCCCCCTCGTCGTGCCAAAGCTCCCAGTAGGTCAGCTCGATGGGCTCGTCGAAGGGGGTGGGCGTCAGCATCCCGCGCTGATAGAGCTCGCCCATGATGGCCTTGGCGGGCATGGCGAACTTGCTGTTGAAGAGCTCGACGACTGAATCGAACTGCTTCATGAAGGCCTCGGTGAAGGCCTTGCCGTGGCACTCCTGGCAGACCAGGCTCATGGCCTGGCGCCGCCGATCCGGGGTGGCGACGGCCTTGACCTTGCCGAGGCCCCCGTCGGCCTTGGCGATCTCGCTACCCCGCTTCGGCTGGGGTGCGCTCGACGGCAGCTCCAGCTTGGCCCCATCCTCCAGGATCACCAGCATCTGGCGCTCCGAGATCGGGCTGTTGAGGCTCCAGGCGTTGCGCAGGCCCACGTCGTGGGTGGCCGGGAGCTTGCCGGCGGCACCCATGTGGCAGGTCACGCAGGTGGGGGCCGCGGTGTAGTCCCGGCCAGCGACCCACTCCTCCGCCCCCAGATTCATGCGGTCCCGCTCGGCCACATAGATCATGCCGTGCTTGGAGGCCTCGAAGATCTCCTTGTCCGGGGAGTCTGGCCCCGCGTGGCAACGCACGCAGGCCTCCGGCTCCCGCGCCTGGGCCTTGGAGAAGCGATGGCGGCCGTGGCAGGCGGAGCAGGAGCCTTTGGAGCCGTCGGGATTGATGCGCCCAATCCCGGAATTGGGCCAGGTGGCGGGGTCCAGGGTCCCGTCGCCCCGCACCTTCACCCGGGAGCCGTGGCACTGGTCGCAGCCCGCCGCCTGCATGGCCGCGCCGGTGAAGTTGTGGGCCAGTGCCGGGACGCGCTCCTCGATCAGGGCATGGGCCTCCGCATGGACCGAGCCCTGCTGCTCCTCAAACTCTTGGGTATGACAGCGCCCGCAGTCCTTGGGGGAGACGATGGTGGCGATCACCTGGCCCTCGTGCTCCCGGGCGTCTGGCTCGGAGCGGTCCGCCTGGTGGCAGTCCATGCAGTTCACGCCGACCTTTTGGTGGGCGCTCTCGTGCCACTGTTGGGTGAGCCCCGCTGAGGCCTTGGTATGGCAGCTCACGCAGTCCGCCCCCGCCGGGTGGCCCCAGTTGCTCGGATCGAGCTTCACCTTCGCCGCCATAAGTGGGCCAGGGACGAAGAGCGCCAGAATGAAGGGGATCAGCACGACCCCCGCTGGCAGGCGGAATGGGCAAGGAAGGTTCATCGCCGACAGCTCCAAATGGATGAGAGGCGCTGGGTACGATAGGGCAAGCCGCCCCACCGACCTCTCATTTCATAGATTCATTATTTGCTTATTTTCTTGCCGCTCGACTGAGCATGCCGCAATAGGATTGCGTCGAATCCGGGCGTCAGTCTACAGTTAATGCCCGGTTGATTGACCCGGCGCACTTCCGCGTCAGCCGTGCGCCGGCTAACAATAGCGGCCCAGCCGGGGGGGCGGCATGGCCCATCCGAGGGCTCGGGCAGGCGCCGCAACAGCATTGCCGGAAAGTCCACCAACAAGCGAACCGAATGGAAGAGAGGAGCGACACCATGCACGATCACAGTAGCAGGCGATTCCGGGACCGCGTCTTTCGGCGCGTCCTCCTCGGCGCCTTTGCGATCCTGATCGGTCCAGGCGCCATGGCCGAAGAGGCGGGCCCCATTCACCATGTCTCGTCTGAGGTCTGCAAGAGCTGCCACCAAGAGATCTTCCGTCAATGGCAGGGCTCCATGCACGCCAAGAGCACGGCCCTCGCGGACCCGATCCATGGGGCCTTCTATCAGATGGAGGTCGGTGATCCCAAGGCCGAAGGCCAGGTGCACAAGAAGTCCGGCACCTTCCCGGTGTGCCTGAACTGCCACGCCCCGAACGCGGCCCGCGACAAGACCACCAAGCTGGACGCCATGGCGGCCTATAGCGAGGGGGTGAACTGCGTCGCCTGCCATACCCTCAAGGACTACAAGGGCATCAAGGGCGAGGGCGGCAAGCTACGGATGGGGATCGCCGCCTACGAGCTCGCCGACAGCCTGCAGGGACCCGCCGGATTCCCGGTCGCCGCCCAGAAGCTCTCGGCCTCAGGAGACCTCTTCGGCGGCGCGGTGGACGAAGGCGACAAGAAACCCAACCCCCACCTGGGCGAACCGGTCGAGTTCCAGGGCAAGCCGGTCCCGGCGCTGCCGCTGGCCTCGAACCCCACCCAGTTGAGGTCCTCAGACGCCTGCATGGGCTGCCACGACCAACGGCCCAACCCGCAGGGCGTCCCGCTTTGCCAGACCGGTAACGAGATCGTCGCCAGCGGCACCCAGGTGAACTGCCAGGGTTGTCACATGGGCGTATCCGACGGGCTGTCCGACCACGGGATGGGTGGCGGCCACAACCACGCGATGCTCAAGCGCGGGGTGATCTTCGACCTCGACACGGCCGCCGTGGACGGCAAGATCACGGCCAAGGTGCTGCTCAAGAACCTCCAGCCCCATGCCATGCCCACGGGCGCCCCCTTCCGCAATCTGCACCTTAAGGTCATGGCCTATAACGCCCAGGGCGAGGTGGTGTGGCAGAACTTCGAGACGCACCCCGCCAAGGAGGATCCCCAGGCCTACTTCTACTACGGCATGAAGGACGACAAGGGCATGCCGGCGCCCCCGCCCACCGCCACCAAGCCCGGCGACGACACTCGGCTCAAGCCCCATGAGATCCGCGAGCTCAGCTACGAGATTCCCGCCAAGGACGTGGTGCTGGTGCGCAGCGAGCTCTACTACAACCTGCTGTGGCCCGAGCTGGCCCAGAAGTTCAACCAGTTGCCGGAGGACGTGCGGACGCCGGTGCTGATCGCCGCCTCGGAGCGGGAGATCGCGGCGCCATAAGTTGAGGAACGGAACGGCGGCGCAGCGTCGCGCCGCCGCGCGGAACAACAAGAACGACGATCAAGACCCACTGTGCCGCGGCATCCGCCGCGGCATTTCTTTGTCGGTCAAGCGCAAAGGCGTCTTTTGTCACGCAGGGTCCTGCGATCCGACAACCGAGTGAGGCCTAGTCAGGCCCCATAAAGGCCGGTCGGTATCGACTGGCTCTGGAATTGCGACGCGCACCGCCGATCTCTAGACCGCTGCGACGCCTGGCAACCGATGGGCAGGCCGCCCGATCCCTAGGCTGCGGAGCCTCCCGAGTGAGCTATGATGCGGCGGGGCCTTGGTTCCGAATGCCGTGATCCATGTCTGCGGTGACGCGCTCGGCTGGATTGAGTCCGTACGAGGCACCAGGACCAATTCGAATCTTTTCCACCGGCGGGTCAATGCGAGCCGGCAAATCCGCCTGACCCGCTGATCAAACAATGGAGGAACGACTCGATGCCAAATACCGACAACGCCGATGCCGTTGCCCAGGTCCAACAACTCGTTGGAGCCCTCGATATCCTCACTATCCTCAGAGAAGAGATGGAGCAGTGGCTCGAGGAGGCGCAGGACGAGTCGAAGCAGGAGTGCCTGGAAAACGTGCTCGGACACATCGGCGCAGTCGAGGTGAGCTACCACAAGCGACTGGAAGAGGCGCGGGGCGCGCTCGAGCCCTGATCCTTATTCGCGGTCGAGTGCCATTGCCCACTGGACTTAGGCATTCCAGATAGCCGCCGCGACGCCCAGGCTCAGAACCCGCTGGTGATGGGATAGCGGCGGTCGCGGCCGAAGGCGCGCCGGCTGATACGCACGCCTGGCGGGGCCTGGCGGCGCTTGTACTCGTTGCGGTCAACCAGCCGGATGACCCGACGCACCACGGCCTCGTCGAAACCCCGGGCGACGATGGCGTCGATTCCGTGGTCCTCCTCGATATAGAGCCGCAGGATGGGATCGAGGATTTCGTAGGGGGGCAGGCTGTCCTGGTCGGTCTGGTCTGGACGCAGCTCCGCGGACGGGGCGCGGGTCAGGACCCGCTCCGGGATCACCGGGTCCTGCCCGTTACGGTAGCTGGCCAGCCGGTAGACGAGCAGCTTGGGCACGTCCTTGATGGGGGCGAAACCGCCGGCCATGTCTCCATAAAGGGTGGCATAGCCCACGGACATCTCGCTCTTGTTCCCCGTCGTGAGCAGGATGCGCCCCTGCTTGTTGCTGAGCGCCATCAGGATGACACCGCGGCAGCGGGCCTGGATGTTCTCCTCCGTCACGTCCGGGGCCTGACCCGCGAAGACCGGCTCCAGCATGGCGAGGAAGGATCGGAAGGCCGGCTCGATGGGGATGACCTGAGTGCGGACGCCAAGGCGCCTGGCCTGCTCCAGGGCATCCGCGTTGCTCATGTCCGCCGTGTACCGGGAGGGCATGAGCACCGCCTCCACCTGACTCGCACCCAGGGCATCCACCGCGATGGCGAGGGTCAGGGCCGAATCCACCCCGCCTGAGAGCCCCAGGACGGCGCCGCTGAATCCATTCTTGCGCACATAGTCCCGCACACCCAGCACTAGGGCACGGTAGACTGCCTCCTCCCCCTCGGTCCCCTGATCGGCCTCCGGCAGCGGGGGTAGCAGGGGCGCGCCGCTGTCGTCCAGGTCCACTCGGAGTGACGATTCCCCGAAGTGGGGGGCGCGGGCCACCACCCGCCCCTCCCGGTCCACCAGGAAGGAGCCACCGTCGAAGACCAGCTCGTCCTGGCCACCGACCAGGTTCGCATAGAGGATCGGAAAGCCGTGCTCGGTGGCACGGCGGGCCAGCAGGGTCTCCCGTTCCGCGGCCTTGCCGGCGTGGAAGGGGGAGGCATTGATGTTGATGAGGACCTGGGCCCCGGCCGCCGCCGCCTGGGCACTCGGGCCCTCCTGCCAGATGTCCTCGCACACACTCAGCCCAAACTGCAGCCCCCGGTGCTCGAAGACCGTCGCCGTACCACCCGGCAGGAAGTAGCGCTTCTCGTCGAAGACGCTGTAGTTGGGGAGCTGCTGCTTGGCGTACTGGGCGACGACGAAGCCGTCGCGGATCACCCCAGCCACATTGTAGAGGCCGCCCACGGCGCTGCAGGGATAGCCTAGGACCAGGGCCACACCGGGCGCGCAGCGCGCGGTCTCCTGTCGGATGTGTGCCAGGGCCGACTGCACGCGGTCATGCAGCTCCGGGCGCAGGAGCAGGTCCTCAGGCGGGTAACCCACGAGGGTGAGCTCGGGGAAGACCACCAGGTCCGCCCCCGCGGCCCGCCCCTCCGCCGCCGCGGCGATGACCCGCTCGGCATTGCCGGCGACGTCCCCGACCAACAGATTCAACTGGGCGATCTGGATCCGACAGGTCACGGTGTCAGGCCCTCCCAGCCAGCACGAAAACCTTCAGTCCGCGAAGAACGCGAATGATGTTGCTGATTCATCAACGCTTTCCGACGTAGCAGCCATAGGCAGCGACGAACTTGAGGCTCCAACTCCAACCCCTTCTCCCCATTTGCATTCATTTGCGTTCATTCGCGGACCAATCATCTCTTCCTTCAGCCTCCCGCAACACCCTCAGGAACCGAGCAGGGCCGCCATGCGCGCCCCCATCTCCGCCGGGGAGCGCACCGTGACCACCCCCGCCGCCTCCAGGGCCGCGAACTTGCCCTCCGCCGTCCCCTTGCCCCCCGTGACGATGGCCCCCGCGTGGCCCATGCGCTTGCCCGGTGGGGCGGTCACCCCCGCGATATAGGCCACCACGGGCTTGGTCATGTGGTCGCGGATGAACTCGGCGGCGGTCTCCTCGGCGCTGCCCCCGATCTCACCCACCAGGATGACCCCATCGGTGCCCGGGTCCTGCTGGAAGAGGTCCAGGCAGGCCACGAAGTCCAGGCCCTGGATGGGGTCGCCGCCGATGCCGATGCAGGTGCTCTGGCCGAGACCGGCGTTGGTGGTCTGGAAGACCGCCTCGTAGGTCAGGGTACCGGAGCGCGAGACGATCCCCACCCGCCCCGGGCTGTGGATGTTGCCGGGCATGATCCCGATCTTGCACTCACCCGGCGTGATGACGCCCGGGCAGTTGGGGCCAACCAGCACCGACTCGCTGGTGGCGAGGGCCGCCTTGACCCGCAGCATGTCGAGCACCGGGATCCCCTCGGTGATGCATACGATGACCCGGATCCCGGCATCGGCCGCCTCCAGGATGGCGTCCCCGGCGAAGGCCGCCGGGACATAGATCATGGTGGCGTCGGCCCCGGTCGCGCGCACCGCGTCGTGGACCGTGTCGAAGACGGGCCGATCCAGGTGGCGCTGCCCACCCTTGCCGGGGGTCACCCCACCGACCAGGTTGGTCCCATAGGCGATGGCCTGCTCGCTGTGGAAGGTCCCCTGCTTGCCGGTGAAGCCCTGGCAGATCACCCGGGTGTGCTTGTCGATCAATACGCTCATGGTCGCACCCTCAGTTGCCGCGGGCCGCCGCCGCGGCGACCACCTTGTCCGCCGCCTCCGCAAGGCTCGCCGCCGTCTCCAGATCGAGACCGCTCGCCGCGAGCATCTGGAGCCCCTGGGGGGCATTCGTGCCCTCAAGGCGCACCACCACCGGTACCCCCACATGGACCTCCCGCACCGCCTGGATGATCCCCTCGGCGATCAGGTCACAGCGCACGATGCCGCCAAAAATGTTGACCAGCACGGCCCGTACCTTGGGGTCGGAGAGGATCAGCTTGAAGGCCTCGGCCACCCGCTCGGCGGTGGCCCCACCCCCCACGTCGAGGAAGTTCGCCGGGGTCCCGCCGTGGAGCTGCACCAGGTCCATCGTGGCCATGGCGAGTCCAGCCCCATTGACCATGCAGCCAATGTTGCCCTCCAGGCTTATGTAGTTGAGCTCGTGGGCCTTGGCCTGCGACTCCCTGGGGTCTTCTTGGGAGCTATCCCGCAGGGCCTCCAGATCCGGGTGCCGGTAGAGGGCGTTGTCGTCCAGGTTTACCTTGGCATCCAGGGCCACGAGGTCCCCGGACTCCGTGACCACCAGGGGATTGACCTCCACCAGGGTGGCGTCGGACTCCGTGAAGAGCCGATAAAGTCCTCCCAAGATCCGGCCCAGGTCCTTGATCTGCCCCCCCTCAAGACCGAGCCCGAAGCCCAAGCGCCGCACCTGATAGGGCTGCAAACCCGCCGCCGGGTGGACGCGCACGAGCAGGATGCGCTCCGGGTTCTCGGCGGCGACCTGCTCGATGTCCATGCCTCCGGCGGCGGAGGCCATGAAGAGGACCTGCTTGGACTCTCGATCCACCAGGGCGCTCAGATAGAGCTCCCGGCCGATGGGCGTCGGGGCCTCGATCAACAGCGACCCAATGGGCAGCCCCGTCGGACCACTCTGGTGCGTGACGAGCCGGCTGCCGAGGAGCCGCCGCGCCTCGGTCTCGGCCTGAGCGGGGCTATCCACCAGCACCACCCCGCCCGCCTTGCCCCGCCCCCCCGCGTGCACCTGGGCCTTGACCACCCAACGGGAGCCGCCGAGCTCGGCGCAGGCGGCACCGACCGCGTCGGGCGTGGAGACGGTCACACCTTTGGGGATGGGGATTTGGTACTGCTGAAAGAGCTGCTTCGACTGGTGCTCGTGTAGGTTCATGGGGTCTCGGAGGGGGAGGCTGGATGACAGGGGTCACGCGCATGGCCGGGCTCGTCCTATTCTGGTCTAATTCCGATGGCTACGCCAAAGGCGCCGCCAATTTAAAGCCGCCCGCCCGGTCAATGACCCCCGGGGGCACCCTCCCCGATGGTGGATCTCCAGATCCGAGCACCGTCGGTATCAACCCCGGTCCCTGTGGGGCGCGGAACCCGTGCATCAGAATGCCAGCCAATCAAGGGGCACGAGGGCCGAGCCGGCGGCCCCCGATGACATGGCCGTGTCCGGCAAAGGGGCAGACCCCGTGAGCGCCATTCCAGACTCCGACGCCGCGACCCTCAGCTTGGCGCCGCCGCCAGGGATCAATCGGCGACCCTCGGTCGGCTCCTACCGCTTCGCGGCCTGGGGCGCCCCCCGCTGGCTCTTCCTGCTGCGGCTGCTGCTGGTGGCGGTCCTGGTGCTGGTCTTCTCCCCCCTGTCTCCGAGTCCGCTCGCGGGCCGTCTGGACACCCAGCTCGCCTGGATCGTCCTCGGGACCTACGCCATCCTGGTGCTCCTGAGTGGGCTCAACCTCTACGCGCGTTGGCCCAGTCGGGAGAACCAGGTCTATCTGGCGGTGTTCGTCGATATCATCGCCTTCGCCCTGCTGATGCACGCGGCCGGCGGCGTCCAGAGCGGACTCGGCGTGCTGCTGGCGGTGGCGGTCGCCGCCGGCGCCCTGATGATGGAGGGTCGCGTGTCGCTCCTGTTCGCCGCCCTCGCGACCCTGGCGGTGATCACCCAGCAGGTCGTGGCCCATCTGCAAGGGGTGGCCCCGGCCGCCGGATACACCCAGGCGGGGCTCCTCGGGGTCCTGTTCTTCGCCGTGGCCCTGCTCGCCCACCTGCTCTATCGACGGCTCCATGCGGTGGAGGCCCTGGCGGCCCGCCGCCAGGTCGACATCGACGATCTCTCCAAGCTCAACGACTACATCATCCAGAACATGGGCACCGGCATCCTGGTGGTCGACGGGGAACGGCGCCTGCGGATGATGAACCAGGCCGCCCGCGATCTACTCGGCACCCCCAACCCGCCCCCGGAGGCGGAGCTGCGTCGACTGTCACCGGCGGTGGCCGACTGGCTCGACGCGCATGTGCAGCCCTGGGCGCCCCAGGGGGGCAGCCTTCAGGTCGGCGAGCGGGAGCTGAAGCCCTCCCGTCACCTGCTCGGGACCAACCGCGCCAACGGCGTCCTGATCTTTCTGCGGGACAACCAGGAGCTGATCCGCGAGGCCCAGCAGTTCAAGCTCGCCTCCCTGGGTACGCTCACCGCCAGCATCGCCCACAACGTGCGCAACCCTTTGAGCGCCATCGCCCATGCCGGCCAGCTCCTGGCCGAGTCCGAGGCCCTGTGCGAGGATGACCGCCACCTGGTGGAGATCATCCGCCGCAACAGCGGCCGCATCGACGAGATCATCCAGAGCGTCCTGCAGCTCTCCAGGCGCAATCAGGCGGAGCCCAGATTGCTGGACCTGGTCCCCTGGCTGCAGGATCTGTGCGGCGAGTTTCGCGAGTCCCGTGGGCTGGGGGTCGATAATCTGGCGCTGAAGGCCAAGCAGGCGACCATTCCGGTGGAGGTGGACCCACGCCACCTGCACCAGATCGTCGCCAATCTGTGCGAGAACGCCTTGCTCCACGGGGGTGCGCCGGCCCAGATTCAGGTCCGGGTCGCCGCGGGCGAAGGTGCAGACAGGGCGGTGCTGGAGGTACGCGACGAGGGCCCCGGGATCGAGGAGGAGACGGCGCGGGAGATGTTCGCCCCCTTCTACACCACGCGCTCCGGGGGAACCGGGCTCGGGCTCTACATCGCCAGGGAGCTCGCCGAGACCAATGGGATCCGGCTCCAGTACGAACGGCTCTGGCCCCATGGGAGCTGCTTCCGGCTCACCTTCGGGTGACCGCCGAGCGCAGCCATGGGTTCCGCGTCGCGCCCGCGCGGCGCTTCCACCCAGGACCGCCCAACCGGTATCCTGGCCCGCAGGCGACTGCGGAGCACCACCATGGCTCGCGAAGCGCCGCGACCCGGCGCCCCTGCTTGACGATGCTTGAAGGCGAGACGGCATGAGCAAGCCCCTGGCCCTGGTTGTCGACGACGAGGCCGATATCCTCGACTTGATCAAGATCACCCTGGCGCGGATGGGCGTCCAGGCCGTGACCGCGATGAGCCTCGACGCCGCCAAACGGGAGCTGGAGCACCATCGGCTCGACCTGTGCCTGACCGACATGAACCTCCCGGACGGCAACGGGATCGAGCTGGTGCGCCACATCGCCGAGCGCCACCCCGATTTGCCGGTCGCCATGATCACCGCCCATGGGAGCATGGACTCCGCGGTTGCGGCCATGAAGGCCGGCGCCTTCGACTTCGTCTCCAAGCCCGTGGATCTCAAGCTCCTGCGCCAACTGGTGGAGTCGGCCCTGCGGCTGGGCCAGCGCGAGGGCGCGGACCAAGCCCCCAGCGAGGGCGGCCCCCGTCTCCTCGGAGACTCTCCCAAGATGGAGGAGATTCGCCGCCTGATCGCCAAGCTGGCCCGCAATCAGGCGCCGGTCTTCATCACCGGGGAAAGCGGTACCGGCAAGGAGCTGGCCGCCCGGCTCATCCACGCCCAGGGGCCCAGGGCCCATGGCCCCTTCGTGGCCGTCAACTGCGGGGCCATCCCCCAGGAGTTGGTGGAGAGCGAGCTCTTCGGCCACAAAAAGGGCAGCTTCACCGGGGCCGTCAACGACAAGGAGGGTCTGTTCCAGGCGGCCCAGGGCGGGACCCTGTTCCTCGACGAGGTGGCGGACCTGCCCCTGTCCGCCCAGGTGAAGCTGCTGCGGGCCATCCAGGAGAAGAGCGTGCGACCGGTGGGGTCCCAGCACGAGGTCCCGGTCGACGCCCGCATCATCAGCGCCAGCCACCGCAACCTCAACGACGAGGTGGAGGCGGGGCGATTCCGCCAGGATCTCTTCTATCGCATCAATGTCATCGAGCTGCGGATGCCAGCCTTGCGCGAGCGTCCCCAGGACATCCCGGACCTGGCCCAACGCATGCTTGAGCGCATCGCCAGGCGCCAGGGCAATGGGGAGATCAAGACCCTGTCCGACGCGGCCGTGCAGGCGCTGCGCTGCCACCCCTTCCCCGGCAACGTCCGGGAGCTCGAGAATGTGCTGGAGCGGGCCACCGCGCTGTGCGACGGGGCCGTGATCGAGGCCGAGGACCTCTACCTCCCGGAGGGCGAGGCACCGACGAACCCCCCCCGCCGCGCCGCCCCCGCCTCCGCCTCCGGGGTCCCCCTGGAGAG
>JBLMWY010000072.1:0-2791 GCA_050257475.1 Bdellovibrio bacteriovorus | reverse complement strand
GTCCCGCACCCCGTCCAGGTGCGCCTGCTGATCGGCGCCAATGGCGAGGCCGATGACCGCGTAGCTGCCGAGGTCTGACAGGTCGCGGACAAAGCTCATGCCGCTCCCCCACTCGGCCACCTGGCTCATGGGGGCCTTTTGCAGGGCCGGGATGGCCCGGCGGATCTGATTGAGGCGCCGGATGTGGCGGTAGAGGGGATGTCCCTGGGTCTCGGCGATGCGCTCGTCCGTCAGGTGATCGCCAAAGTAGGCCCTGCCGGTCTGGTCCAGGGTGTCCCGCTCCCCCTCCACGTCCTGGGGGGCGCCGCGCATGAAGGCGATCTCCTCCCCATAGTAGAGGCAAGGGATGCCGCGGGCGGTCCAGATCAGGTTATAGGCCGCGGCCGCCATCCAGTCCTCGCCCTTGAAGCGATACTTGAAGTCGTTGTCCGGCCCCACGTCGTGGTTCTGCAGGAAGGTGACCAGCCGGGTTACATCCCCGTAGATCCAGTCCATGGAGAGGATCTGGCCGGTGCCGCCATAGGTCCCCTTGCTCACGGTGTCCCGGAAGGTGGAGAAGAGCCCGAAGTCCAGGACGGAAAAGCCTGAATCGCTTCCGGAATTAGGGTCCCGTGGATCATGGCCGAGTCGGGTGTACCACCAGGGCCGGATCGGGGAAGGCCCGTTGTCGCCGCCACCCAGATCCCCCCAGCCATAGCCCTTCACCAGGTTCTCGCCGAAGACGAAGAGCCCCGGCTTGTGGGCCTTCCAGGCGTTGACGTACTCGAGCAGGTTGTCCCGCTCCACGTGCTTGACGGTATCGATACGCAGGGCGTCCACGCCCATGTCCAGATAACGGTTGATGGCCCCGATCAGGTAATCCTTGACGTTCTGGCGCTCGGTGGCGAGGTCGATGCAGTCCCCGGCGATGTGCTTATGCTGCAGGGGATGGGCGCTCTCCCAGTCGCCGCCACAGATGAAGCCCTCCTGGTGGTACCAATTCGGGTCCAGGTCAGCGACATCGATGCCGAAGAAGCGCCCCGGGTTGTAACCGGGCTTGGGCACCTGCTCGCAGGTCTTGGGATCCGTCAGAGGCTCCCTCCCCTCCGGGTCCCGAGCATGGCGCTCCCGCCACCAGTCGGGGGCCACCGGATTGTCGATGTCGTCCCGATCGGGCCAGGCATAGCTGCCCAGGTTGCCCTGATAGGGGCCGTGATCGACGCGCCCCTGCTCCGAGCCCTGGGGGACGTAATACTTGATCGGCAGGTGATCGATGTGGACCTGACCGCGGATACCCCATTGGCAGGAGTGATTGATCACCACGTCCTGGATGATCTTGATTCCGCGTAAATGGGCGGCGTCGATCAGGTCCTGGTAGCTGGTCCCCGGGGACTCCAGACGCGGGTCGATGCGCGTCCAGTCGTAGGCATGGTAGCCGTGGTAGTCGAGCCCGGAGCGGTTCTCCACCGGCGGGGTGATCCAGATGGCGCTGAAGCCAAGGTCCCGGATGTAGTCCAGGCGCTCGATCAGCCCCTTGAAGTCGCCCCGCCAATGAGGGTCGACGGCGTTGCCGGCGGCGTCGAATCGGATGCGATCCCGGCAGAAGAAGTTGTTGGAGGGATCCCCGTCGTGGAAGCGGGTGGTGATCAGGAAATAGATGGTCTCCTCGCGGAAGTCGGTGCGCTCCGCGACGGGCGCCAGCTCGGGCACGGCGGCCACCCGGGCTGACGGGGCGACCGGCGCCACCGACGAGGGCATGGCCGTGTCGGCCGGGACCAGCCCTGGATCGCCGTCATGCCAGCGGCCCTGGGCGTCCAGCCAGCCGTCCCCCTCCCGGGCCAGGTCTGGGGTCTGGTGCCCCCGTTCGTCTGAGATCACCAGCCGCAGGGATCGGGTCTCGGGGACGCGATAGCGATACCAGCCGGGCCGCCCCGCCACCGGCTCCATCCGCTCGCCGGGCCACCCGCTCGCCGGCCCCTGGGGCATCCGCTCCCACAGGTGGATGTACAGAGGCGGCGTCCAATCCGCCGGCGCCTGGACATGGATCACGAGATCACTCAGAGACTTGGACAAGGAACAACCCCCCTTGGACCTAGCCGAGCGCACCAAGACGCCCGCCGAGGAGACCCTGGATGCTGGAGAGCAGACGCTCCAGGGGCTTCTTGCGGGCGCTGTACTTGAGATGCCAGAGGTCGGTGCTGTCGATGCGCTCGAGCAGCAGGTCGTCGCTCGTCTGGATGGCGTCCACCAGCCCCAGCTCCACCGCCCGCCGGCCATGCCAATACTCGCCGGTGGCGACCCGTGCAAGATCCAGTCCTGGGCGATACTCGGCCACGAAACCCTTGAACAGGGCATGGGTCTCCTCGAGCTGCTCCTTGAGCTTCTGGCGGGCGGCGTCGGTGTTCTCGCCGAACAGGGTCAGGGTGCGCTTGTACTCCCCGGCGGTGTGGAGCTCGAAGTCCACGCCGTTGCGCTCCAGCAGACGATGGAAGTTGGGCAGCTCCGCCAGCACGCCGATGGAGCCCAGCACGGCGAAGGGCGCGGCCACGATCCGGTCCGCCACGCACGCCATGAGATAGCCGCCGCTTGCGGCAACCTTGTCCACCGCCACCGTGAGATGGACCCCTTGGGCGCGCAGGCGCGCCAACTGAGACGCCGCCAGCCCGTGCTCGGTCACGGTCCCGCCGGCGTTCTCCAGGCGCACCAGCACCGCGTCCCCCTCTCGATGCTCGAGCAGGATGGTGGTGACCAGCACGCGCAGGGCGGCGACCTCGCTGGCACGGATGTCGCCGTTGAAGTCGATGACGAACAG
>JBLMWY010000071.1:0-13611 GCA_050257475.1 Bdellovibrio bacteriovorus | reverse complement strand
CCCCGTTGAGCTGCATGTCCCTCAGGTCCGCCCCCGCGAGCGAGGTGCTCTCGACGGTCTCCAGCACCAGTCCCGTCTCGCGATGTTTGATCTCGACCATGATTGCCCCCTCCCGGCCCTTAGCGAAGCGGTGAATCGAGGCCGGGAGTATGAGCCCGACCCCCCTGTTAAATCTATCAGATGCCGGGTGCTTCGGGGCCCGTGCGTCGCGTCGACAGGATGGGCTCGCACCCATACCATGCCACCTGACGTCAAGGGCCCAGGACGCCCCCGACTGCCCTGGACAGCCAGCCCCGCGCAGAGAACACCGACAACACCACCGAGGTATGCCCCATGAAGATCGAGACCCTGGCCATCCACGCCGGATTCGAGCCCGACCCCACCACCAAGGCGGTGGCCACCCCCATCTATCAGACCACCAGCTACGCCTTCGACGACACCCAGCACGGGGCGGATCTCTTCGACCTCAAGGTGGCGGGGAACATCTATACGCGCATCATGAACCCCACCAGCGACGTGCTGGAACGGCGGGTGGCGGCCATGGAGGGCGGGGTAGGGGCCCTGGCGCTGGCCTCCGGCATGGCGGCGGTGACCAATGCCATCCTGACCATCGCCCAGTCGGGGGACAACATCGTCTCCGCCTCCACCCTCTATGGCGGCACCTACAACCTGTTTGCCCACACCTTGCCGCGGCTCGGCATCCAGGTGCGCTTCGCCGCGCCCAATGACATCGAGGCCATGGCGGCCCTGATCGATGGCGGCACCCGCGCGGTCTTCTGCGAGTCGATCGGCAATCCGGCGGGCAATGTGGCGGATCTCCGGGCCATCGCCGACATGGCCCATGCCCATGGGGTGCCGGTGATCGTCGACAACACGGTGCCGAGCCCCTACCTGTGCAGGCCCTTCGAGCACGGCTGCGATATCGTGGTCCATGCGCTCACCAAGTACATGGGCGGCCACGGAACCACCATCGGCGGCGTCCTGGTGGACTCGGGCAAGTTCCCCTGGGCGGACCATTCGGACCGTTTCCCCATGCTGAACGAGCCGGACGTCTCCTACCACGGGGTCGTCTACACCGAGGCCCTCGGACCCGCGGCCTACATCGGGCGGGCCAGGGTGGTGCCGCTGCGCAACATGGGGGCGGCCATCTCGCCCTTTAACAGCTTCCTGATCCTTCAGGGGATCGAGACCCTGCCGGTGCGTATGGACCGTCACTGCGCCAATGCGCTGCAGGTGGCGGAGTATCTTCGCGACCACCCCAAGGTGGAATGGGTGCGCTACGCGGGGTTACCCGAGAGCCCGGATTACCACCTGGTGGAGCGCTACATGGACGGGGGCAAGGCCAGCTCCATCCTGTCCTTCGGCATCCACGGGGGCCTGGAGTCCGGGGCCCACTTCATCGATGCCCTCAAGCTCGCGGTACGGCTGGTCAACATCGGCGACGCCAAGACCCTGGCCTGCCATCCTGCCACCACCACCCATCGCCAGCTCTCCAGCGATGAGATGAGGCGGGCTGGGGTCTCCGAGGACCTGGTACGGTTGTCCATCGGCATCGAGCACGTGGACGACATCATCGCCGACCTGGATCAGGCCCTGGCGTCGGCATAGGCGGGTGTCGGGCTTCAGCCCGACAAAGGGCCTTCAGGCAGCGCCAAGCGTCCCGGTCGGGCGGAAGCGCGACTACCGGGCCTCGCCTGCTCGCTCGAGGGCCTCGATGCGCTCACGTAGGCTCTGCAGTTCGTGCTCCTGGCGCTTGATCTGTTTGAGCAGGTCTGGCAGTTGGCTGAGCGCCGCCAGCTCTCGCAGGGTGTCCTTGATGGGCCTCGCGGGTGTGCCGAACACGCTGGCCCCAGCGGGCACGTCCTTGGTCACCCCGGACTGACCGCCGATGCGCGCGCCGGCCCCGACCTTGACATGGTCCGAGACCGCCACCTGGCCGGCGATGAGGGCCCCGCTGCCAATGGAGCTGCTGCCGGCCACCCCGGACTGGCTCACCAGGATCACGTGCTCGCCGATGTCGGTGTTGTGGGCCACCTGCACCAGGTTGTCGATACGCACGCCACGGCGGATCCGCGTCACCCCCAGGGTCGCCCGGTCGACACAGCAGTTGCAGCCAATGTCCACGTCGTCCTCGATCAGCACCCGGCCGAGCTGGGGGATCTTGCGGTGGCCCCGACCGTCCCAGGCGAAGCCGAATCCGTCCCCGCCGATGACGGTCCCGGAGTGGACCACGCAGCGCTCACCGAGGGTGCTGTCCCGGTGCAGCGTCACGTTGGCCTCGATCACACAGCCGTTACCCATGGAGACGCCGGGCCCCACATAGCACCCGGGGCCGATGACACAGCGGTCGCCGATGCGCGTCCCCGCGGCGATGACCGCGTAGGCCCCCACCGCCACGTCCTCACCCAACACGGCGCCGCGATCGATTACGGCGCTGGGGTGGATGCCGCGGATCTCCGAGGGGGGCACGAAGCACTCGGCGATGGCGAAGAAGCCGCGACGCGGGTCCGCGACCCGGATCAGGAGCGGACCCGCCAGGGCCGGGAATGTCTCGGGGACCAGCACCGCCCCGGCGCGGCTCCCCTCGACCGCATCGGCCTGCTCTACGCCTTCCGCGAAGCACAGGTCGGTCTCGCCCGCGAGCTCTAGGGTGCTCACCCCGCGGATAGCCAGGGGCTCGTCGGAAAGCGGCGCTAGGCCTAAGCGGGCGCAGAGCTGGGGGAGATCCAGGACCATGGGCTTGCCTCTTGGGCGGTTGTCGTCGGGAGGCCGCGCTTCGCGGCGGATGGCGGCGAGTGAGGGTGCGGGTCTGCTTGGGGGTTCAACTCCCCGGGAGGCCCCGGTGTCTGGATAGTATGGGGCTTGCGGGTCGCCGTGTCCCCGAGGCTCGAGCCGCGGCGGCGTGCCTTGATCAGTCGCGCTCCGCCAAGGCCACCGTGTAATGGGTGCCCTGCTTGAGCTTGTCGTAGTTGCCGAAGACGTCCCGGAGGTTCCGCTTCATGAACTCCCGCAGCCCGTTGATCGTCACCACGTAGAGGCGCCCGCCAGGTCTGAGGCGGTCGCGGGCGTCATGGAGCAAGAGCGCGAGGAGCTCCTTGCCGACCTTGGCGGGGATGTTGCTCGCGATCAGGTCGAAGCGCCGATCCTTGGGCACCTGATCGAAGCCGTTGCTCAAGATGGACTGCGCATTGGCGAGGCCGTTGCGACGGGCGTTGGCATTCGCGTAGTCCACCGCCACGAAATCCTTGTCAACCAGAAGGGTCCGACCTCGGGGTGCCAGCGCGGCGAGGGCGAGACCGATGGCCCCGTAGCCGCAGCCCAGGTCAAGGCAATCGGCTTCCGGCGCCGGCGTCATCCGTTCCAGCAGCAGTCGGGTCCCTTCATCGACCTCCCGGGGGGAGAACAGGCCCCAGGTGCTATGCAGGCGCAGGGTGCGCCCACCTACCTGGAGCTCGCATACGAGGTCCCGGCGCAGTTGCTCCAGTTGATCCTTGGTCAGCATGGCCTTTCGCCGGGTTTGGGAACGGAAACCGATCGATACAGTCCGGATATTGTAGCGGGCACCTGGGCTACACTGCGGACATTCGCGCGGATGCGGCCCGCGCGCCCAATCAGTTGAGCTTGACGCCAATTCGCCTCCCTGTGTCCGATCCTGCCGGCCGGCTCCAGATCCGCATTGACCCCAACGGGGCTGTCATCGACTCCTCGCGCCCGTGGGGGGCTGCCCGGATCTTCGTCGGCCGAGGTCCCGCGGAGACGGCTCGACTCCTTCCGACCCTCTTCAGCATCTGCGCTACCGCCCAGTCCGCGGCCTGCGCCGGTGCCTTGGAGGAGGCCCAGGGGCTGGCGTCCAGCCCCACGGCGACGGCCCTGCGCCAACGACTGGTCGACGCCGAGACCTTGCGGGAGCATCTCTGGCGGATCCTGCTCGACTGGCCGCGCTTCTTGGATCTGGGGCCCGACGCGCCTGCCATGGCGGCGGTGATGGAGGTCTACGCACGCCTGCGGTCCGCGCTCATCCAGGGCCAGAGTCCCTTCGAGCCGGGGGCGTTCGCGCCCGGCTGGAATCCCGAGGTGGCGGACCGGCCGGCGGCGGAGCTCGCTGCCTTGGTGAGGGAGCGGGTCCTGGGAATGGGCCCGGCCGAGTGGCTGGCGTCGATCCGAGGATTCGACGCGCTCGCCGCCTGGTGCGAGCGGACGGATACGGTCGCCGCCCGCGTGCTGGAGCGGATACTGGCTCAAGGGCTCGAGGATCTGGGCCGCTGCGAGATCGGCGCCCTCCCGGCCGAGCCGGATCTGGCGGAGCTGGACGCCCTCCTGGGGGGACCCGAGGCCGAGGATTTTGTCGCTCGCCCTTCCTGGGGCGGGGAGCCCCGGGAGGCCAGTCCCCTGACGCGCAACCTGGAGTTTCCCCTGATCCAAGACCTGTCTGCCCGTCTGGGCAATGGCATCCTCACCCGCCTCGCGGCCCAGCTCCTGGAGGTGGCCCGGATCATGAGTGGTGAGCAGAGGGTCGCGGGAGGCGGGGAGCCTTTGTTTCGAGCCCGCGTCCCGGGCGCGGCGAGCGTCCCCCGAGGCCCGGGTGTCGGGATGTCCCAGGTAGCGGCAGCCCGGGGGCCTCTGGTCCACCGGGCCCACCTGGCTGAGGGGCGAATCCTGGACTACCGTATCCTGGCCCCGACCGAGTGGAACTTTCACCCGCGCGGCGTGGTGAGCGCCGGGCTGGATGCCATGGTGGCTCGCCTGGATGGCGCCGAGCTGGGGCCGCTGGCCCGGCTCTTCATCGCCGCCGTGGACCCTTGCGTCGACTTCGACCTGCTTCTGACCTGATCGCTTGCCTGGGGCCCGCCCGGACCCCAGCACGGAGATTCCCCCATGTGCCTCGCCATCCCAGCCCAGATCGCCGCCATCGATGCCGCGACCCAGACCGCCCGGGTCTCACTCGGCGGTGTCACCAAGGAGATCTCCCTCGCCTTGGTGGACGATGTTGTCGTCGGCGATTATGTCTTGGTCCACGTGGGCTACGCCTTGAACCGCCTGAGCGAGGAGGAGGCGGCGCGCACCCTGGCCCTGATCAGCGAGGCGGGCATGCTGGCGGAGGAGGACCTGGGGGTGAGTCCGCCTCAGGCGGGTCAGGCCGGGGGTGGGGCATGAGATACGTCGACGAGTTCCGCGACCAGGGGCTGGCCCGAGGGCTCGCCGAGGCCATCGCCGCGGAGGCGGATCCGGGGCGCGAGTATCGGCTGATGGAGTTCTGTGGGGGCCACACCCACGCCATTTTCCGCTACGGGGTCCAGGACCTGATGCCGCCCAACGTTCGCTTCATCCACGGCCCCGGCTGCCCGGTCTGCGTCCTCCCGATGGCGCGGATCGACCAGGCCATGGCGCTCGCCACGCGCCACGGGGTGACGCTCTGCACCTATGGGGACCTCATGCGGGTCCCCGCCAGTGGGCGCCGCAGCCTGCTCAAGGCCAAGGCGGAAGGGGCGGACATCCGCATGATCTACTCTACCCAGGATGCCCTGCGCATCGCTCGTGAGGACCCGGGCCGCCAGGTGGTCCTCTTCGCCATCGGCTTCGAGACCACCACTCCGCCCACCGCGGTGGCGGTGAAGAGCGCCCGGGCCGAGGGGCTCGCCAACTTCACCGTCTTCTGCAACCATGTACTCACCCCGCCGGCCCTGCGCATCATCCTCTCGACGGCGGGACCCGACGGGGTGCGGCTCGACGGTATCCTCGGACCCTCCCACGTGAGCACCGTCATCGGCAGCCGGCCCTATGGCCTGGTGCCGGCGGAGTTCGGGCGGCCGGTGGTGATCGCGGGCTTCGAGCCCCTCGATGTGATGCAGTCCACACTGATGTTGATCCGCCAGATCAACGCCGGCCGTGCCGAGGTGGAGAACCAATACACCAGGGCCGTGACCGAGGAGGGTAATGCCAAGGCCCAGTCCCTGATGGCGGAGGTCTTCGCGCTGCGCGAGACCTTCGAGTGGCGGGGGCTCGGGTTCCTGCCCAAGAGCGCCCTGCGTCTCGCCGATGCCTATGAGGACCTGGACGCCGAGCGGCGTTTCCCGGTGGAGGTGGCGCCGGCGCGGGAGGTCAAGGGCTGTGAGTGCCCGGCCATCCTGCGCGGGGTCAAGGAGCCCACGGACTGCAAGCTCTTCGGCACGGTGTGCACCCCCGACAACCCCATGGGCTCCTGCATGGTGTCATCGGAGGGGGCCTGCGCCGCCTATTGGAGCTACGGGCGCTTCCGGCAGCACCGTGCCGCCGTGTAGATCGGGCCCTTGGGCCCGAACGCGACCCTGCGCGTCGCCTCGGTCCCGCGGCCCCGTCCCCGGACCCAAGGTCAACCTAAAAGGGCCCTGCCCGTTCTCGGACAAGGCCCGGCGGATGCCGAGATGACCATCGACCGACGCTTTCCCGTGCGCCTCGACCTGAGCAATGGCACCGTGGACATGAGCCATGGCGCTGGCGGACGGGCCATGGCCCAGCTCATCGCGGAGCTCTTCCAGGTCCACCTGGACAACGACCTGCTGCGCCAGGGAAACGATCAGGCCCTTTTCACTCCGCCGCCGGGGCGGCTGGTGATGAGCACCGACGCCCACGTGATCTCACCCCTGTTCTTTCCCGGCGGGGACATCGGTTGCCTCTCGGTCCACGGGACCATCAACGACGTGGCTATGGCCGGGGCGCGGCCCCTCTATCTGGCGGCCAGCTTCATCCTGGAGGAGGGACTGCCGCTCAAGGATCTCAGTCGCATCGTGCAGGGCATGGCCCGGGCCGCTAACGAGTCCGGGGTGCCAGTGGTGACCGGCGACACCAAGGTGGTGGAGCGCGGCAAGGGCGACGGGGTCTTCATTACCACGACCGGCGTGGGGGTGGTGCCTGAAGGCATCCAGATCTCCGGGGACGGTGCCCGGCCCGGCGACGCCATCCTGGTCAGCGGTCCCGTCGGGGACCATGGGGTGGCGGTCCTATCCAGGCGGGAGAACCTGGGCTTCGAGGTGGAGATTGCCTCCGACACCGCCGCCCTGCACGGCCTGGTCGCGGCCATGGTGGAGGTGGTCCCGGAGATCCACTGTCTGCGCGACCCCACCCGGGGCGGCCTCGCCACGACGCTGAACGAGCTGGCCTACCAGTCGGGGGTGGGGATGCGGATCCGCGAGTCCGCCATCCCGGTGCGCCCAGAGGTGGCCGCTGCCTGCGAGCTGCTAGGACTCGATCCCCTCTATGTGGCCAACGAGGGCAAGCTGGTCGCCATTTGCCCAGGGGGGCGGGCGCCTGAGCTGCTCGCCGCCATGCGGGCCCATCCCCTCGGGCAGTCCGCTGCACTGATCGGCGAGGTGGTGGAGGATGTCCACTGCTTCGTCCAGATGGAGACCCGCCTCGGCGGCAGCCGGATCGTCGACTGGCTCGCCGGGGAGCAGCTCCCAAGGATCTGCTAGGGTCGGCAACGGCCCGGGGGCGTCAAGGGGGGCCTAAGGGTGCTCAGGGACCCCACAACAGGAGGTCCACGTAGTCCTTGATGCGGCCATGGGCTGGGGTGTCGATGGAGGTGAATTGCAGGCTGGTGGCGAAGCGGTCCTGCCGGTGAGTCACCCGCACCACCTTGGCGTCGAGATCCGAGATCGGGGCCTCGGGCGGTCCGGGTAGCAGTGAGAGGGTCAGATCGGCGCAGGGCGGGAGCTCCATCGGAAGATCCACGAGCACGCCGTGATAACCCAGGTCCCGGGCCTGGCCGGTGACGGATTCGTTCAGGATGCGCTTGGCGGCCACCCGCTGCAGCACCACCGGAAAGTCCACCTGCACCCGCGGGGAGCGCCGTGCCTCCACCTGGGGTACCACGAGTCGCTGGGGGTGATTCATGGCACGTAGCTCGTAGAGGGTCAGGGGCTTGGTCTTGCCTTTGACCCGTACCTGATTGGTTCCACCGATCCGCAGGTGCTCCCGCGCCCCCTCCAGGGTCGTTTCGCTGAGCAGCACCTGGCCCCGGAGGCTGAAGGGCTCCATCCGCGCCACCACGTTCACGGTATCGCCGATCACCGTGTATTCGCTGTATTGGCGCGAGCCGAAGCTCCCCGCCATCACCGGGCCGGTGTTTACCGCGACCCCAGCGAAGAGCCGAGGCTCGCCGCAGGCCTCCGCCTCCAGGTTCAGCTCCGCCAGGGCGAGCTGCATCTCCACGGCGCAGGCGATGGCCTGCAGCACGTCGTCGGGGCGGTGCTCGGGGACCCCGAACAAGGCCATGACGGCGTCGCCCATGAACTTGTCGATGACTCCGCCCCGGCGCTGCACCACGCAGGCCATGGTGGTGAAATAGCGGTTAAGCAGCGTGATGACCGTGTCGGTGGGCAGAGACTCGGTGAGGGCCGTGAAGCCCCGGATGTCTGCGATGACGATGGTCGCCTGGGTGGCGACGATCGCCTGGGACTCGAGCAGGAACGCGTCGAGCAAGCCATCGAGACGTTGGCGCAGCCGTGCGCGGCGGGCCTCGGTGGGAGGCAGTCCCGCGATCTCCTCGGCGAGGCGCTCCAACGCTGCCCGGAATTGCTCGCGGTCTTTATGTTGCATGGGCTCGCCGTGAGACCGTGGCTCGGTCGGGGCCTAAGGATGCCACATTCCTCCCACGGACGTTCAAGCCGCCTGGGGCGGAAAACGCCTACAATGGCAACCTGACTTCAACCGAGGCCCCTCACCATGCCAATAGCCGCCCGAGTTTCGACCAGCCGGATCGCCGTCGGCCGTGCCTGGCTGGCGGGCCTCTTGCTCATGCTCGGCCACGGGGGAATCGCCG
Organism: Bdellovibrio bacteriovorus; assembly: GCA_050257475.1. GTDB lineage: Bacteria > Pseudomonadota > Gammaproteobacteria > Chromatiales > Chromatiaceae > Thiodictyon. The sequence goes on along the minus strand of JBLMWY010000071.1, from coordinate 4,814 downwards.
CCGAGGGGCGTGTCATCGAGCTGCGCGACGGCAGTGTCCTGCAGGGTGAGCTGGTGGGGGCGGGCGGCGGTCACTACCGCATTCGCACCCCGGTACTGGGTGAGATCGAGCTGCCCGAATCCGAAGTGCTGGCGATTCGCTCGGCTGAGGCCGCGCCGCCAGCCCCGGCGAGCACCATGGCCACCCCCTCGGATCTTCAGGGGGTCATGGCCAGCATCCAGCAGCAGATGCTGGGGGATCCGGCCCTGGCGAGCGCCATTACCGCCCTGCAGAGTGATCCAGAGCTCGGGGCGGCGCTGGCCGACCCCGCCTTCACCCAGCTCATCCTCTCCGGGAACCTCGCCGCGCTGGGCACGGACCCGCGCTTTCTCCGACTGATGGCGAATCCCGCGATACTGGCGATTCTTGGTCAGATCGGGGGCCAGATCGGAGGCCCGGTCGGCGGACAGATTGGTGGGCAGATCGGGGCTCCGACCGGAGGGCAGCCGCTCGCGCGCTGACAAGACGACGTCCATCACCTTAAGGGCGTCTTCGCCTTGGGTCCAATCGAGGGGGCACGCCAATGCACCTGCGCATCCTCGCACTCCTGCTGCTTCTCCTGCCCCAGGCCCGGGCCTCGGAGCTGGCCCCGGAGGCGGGGTCAGACCCGCGTCTGGATCCCGAGCGCGCGTCCCGTGGCTACCTGGGAGCCGCGGTTTGCGGCGAGTGTCACCAAAAGGAGCTCGGGCTTTGGAAGGGCTCCCACCATGACCTGGCGATGCAGGAGGCGAGGCCCGAGACGGTGCTGGGGGACTTCCAGGACGCGGAGATTGAGGTCCATGGCGTCAAGTCACGCTTCTTCCTCCAGGATGGGGGCTTCTTCGTGCACACCGACGGGCCTGATGGGGAGGTTCGGGACTATCCCATCCGCTACACCTTCGGCTGGTATCCCCTGCAGCAATACCTGATCGAGCTTCCCGGCGGGCGACTCCAGGCCCTGGGCCTGGCCTGGGACTCGCGCCCCAAGGAGCAGGGCGGCCAGCGCTGGTTTCATCTCTACCCTGACGGGTCCATGGACCATCGGGATCCTTTGCACTGGACGGCCCCGGACCAGACCTGGAATTACCAGTGCGCCGACTGTCACTCCACGGACCTGCGGCGGCGCTACGACGCGGAGTCCGGGACCTACGACACCCGCTACGCGGAGATCGACGTGGCCTGCGAGGCCTGCCATGGACCTGGTGCCCGCCACGTGGCGTGGGCCAGGGCCCAGGCCGCCGAGCAGGCCGAGCCCGGGAAGGTCAGGGCCAATCAGGGCGCGGAAGGCCCAGCCCCAGATGCCGCTAGCCGGGGCCTCCTGGTGGACCTCAAGGACCGGGACGGGGGCATTTGGGAGAACGATCCGCAGACCGGCCAACCGAGGCGCTCGGTGCCCCGCGGGTTGCAGGGCAGGGTCCAGGTCCAGACCTGCGCCCAGTGCCACTCCCGACGCGGGCGCATCTGGGATGAGCTCGAGGCCGGGGAGCCCTTGTACCAGGGCTTCAGGCTCGCGCTGCTGGAGCCCAGCCTGTATTTCCCCGACGGCCAGATCAAGGACGAGGTCTATGTCTACGGCTCCTTCATCCAGAGCCGCATGTACCACCAGGGGGTGGTGTGCAGCGACTGTCACGATCCCCACAGCCTCAAGCCGCTGGCCGAGGGAAACGCGGTCTGTGCCCGCTGCCATGTGGCGGCCCGCTACGACTCGAGCGAGCACCACCACCATCCGCCGGGCTCCACCGGCGCCGCCTGCGTCGCCTGCCACATGCCCCAGCGACTCTACATGGTGGTGGACGAGCGGGCCGACCACAGCCTGCGGGTGCCGCGCCCGGATCTGACCCTCAAGATCGGGACCCCCAACGCCTGCAATGGCTGCCACCGGGACAAGGATGCCGCCTGGGCCGCTGTGGCGGTGGAGGGCTGGTATCCGGACCCCAGGCATCGCGGACCTCATTTCGGGGAGGCCCTGCACGCTGCCGACACTCGGGCCCCGGATGCCAGCGCCCGGCTGATTGCCCTCGCTGGGGATCCCAGCCAGCCGGCCATTGCCCGGGCCAGCGCCCTCGCTCGGCTTGGGGAAGCACCCGGCCCCGAGGTCCTGATGACGCTGCCCCGTCTGCTTGCGGATCCGGACGATCTGGTCCGCGCCCAGGCGGTGCGCGTCCTGGAGGAGGCGGATCTGCAGACCCGTGTTGAGCTGGCCTGGTCCCTGCTCGAGGACCCCGCCCGCACGGTGCGGCTCGAGGCCGCCCGCGTCCTGGCCCCGGTGATGGGGCAGGGGATCGGCGGCGCGCTCCAGGACCAGATGACCGCTGCCTTGGAGGAGGCGGTCGCGGCGGAGCTGGTGAACGCGGAGCGGCCGGAGGCCCATCTGAATCTGGGTCTCCTGGCCGCGGCGGCGGGCGAGCCCCGAGTAGCGGAGGACGCTTACCGGACCGCCCTGCGGCTCGATGCGCGCTTCACGCCGGCTCGCGCCAACCTGGCGGACCTGTACCGGGCGCTGGGGCGGGAGTCGGAGGCCGAGGCGGAGCTCGAGACTGGGCTCAGCCTGGATCCGGGGAGCGCCGACCTGCACTACGCCCTGGGCCTGGCCCGGGTGCGCGCCAAGCGCCTGGAGGCGGCCATCGAGTCACTGGCCCGCGCCGCCGAGCTCGCCCCCGAGCACAGCCGCTATGCCTACGTCTACGCGGTGGCCCTGGACGGTGCGGAGCGCACGGCCGAGGCCCTGCCGGTTCTCGAAGGGGCCCAGGCCAGGGACCCGGCCAGTCGGGACATTCTGATTGCGCTGATTCAGTACAACACCAAGCTGGGCAGGCGCGACGCGGCGGCCCGCTGGCTTGAGAAGCTGACGGCGATCGCCCCCGGGGATCCAGCCCTGGGGCAGCTGAAGATGGAGACCTCGCGGACCGAAACGGGTGCCACGCCGTAAAGGGGGCCACTGCCCCTCGGGTACGCGTGGGTCTGGAGCTGGCGCCGTTTCACATCGACCCCATCAGGCTCCCGCCAGTCGCCAGACGCCATCAAACGCAAGCCGAAGGGCGAACAGGGCGAGGGCGACCCCGAGCAGCCGGCACACCACCCGGTAGCCGTTCTCCGTCAGTCCCCGCCCCCAGCGGGCCGTGAGCAGGGCCAGCAGCACCTTGGTGCCGACCAGCAGGGCATAGAAGGCGAGCAGGAAGGCGAGGGCGGGTGCGACGGACTCCCGGGATGCGGCGGCCAGCAGGGGCCCGCCGATGGTGATCCAGAAGAGCCAGGGGTGGGGGCTCAGCAGGTTGACCGCCACGCCCCGCCCCAGGGAGCGGCTGACCGAGCCCGCTCCCGGCTCGGGCAAGGTGGCCTGCCATTGCCCAAGGGCCAGATGGGCTACCAACAGGGCGCCCGCTAAGGAGAGCGCAGCGAGCCACGGCGAGCTGGGATCCAGGCTCCCGGCCAGGCCCCAGCTCAGGACGACGATGGGGGCGTCGGTGAGGAGCGGGGCCAGGGCCACGCGAACCCCAGAGGCCGCGCCGCCCCGCAGGCTCTCGGCCATGACCAGGGCCAGCAGCGGACCGGGGGCGAGACCGGCGGCGAGGCCGAGCAGGGTCGCTTGCAGGGTGATCGCGAGCATGGGGTCGGAGTCGCCTGTCCTCTCCAATGTTGGGCGGTGGCAAGCGCCGCCTTTTCCTGCGCCTCGGGTATGACCGGACGGACTCCTGCAGGGGCTCAGATGGTTGCCTGAGCCTCGTCCCGCACCAATCGGGCGCGCAGGGCGATGAGGATCAGCACCAGCACCAGCTCCACCAGAAAGAAGATGGTCGCGAAGAGCACCAGCTTGACCTGGCCGAAGACCAGGGCACCCATAACGGCGACCAGGCCCAGGTTGCGGGTGCTGAGCTCGATCAGCAGGGTGAAGCGATCGCGGGAATCCAGCCGCGCCAGGGCACCCAGGAGGAGACCCGCGCCCATGGTCAGGACACAGAACGGCAGGGCCACCGGCAAGGCATCGGCGACGGCCGCCGGGAGCCCCTGGCGCTGATCGAAGAGGACCAGGGCCACCAGGCAGCCCAGCGCGGCCAGGCTCAGGCTGCGCAGGGGCTTACGGGCGGCCGCAACCCAGGCCGGCCGCCACGCCCTCAGGCCCATGCCGAGGCCGAGCGGCAACAGCATCATCAGGGCGAGCTGACCCACCATGCGCCCAACCGGGGCCGGCACCGGATGGGATGCCTCCAGGAACAGGGCAAGCCCCGCGGCCGTGAGGGCCGGCATGGTACCAAGCGCAAGGAGCGTGGAGAGGGCCGTCAGGGTGACCGATAGGGCCACGTTGCCTCGGCCCAGGTAGGCGTACAGGTTGGAGATGGCCCCGCCCGGACTGGCAGCGAGCAGGACCAGTCCGGCCACCACCCAAGGCTTCGGGTCCTGGATCCAGATCAGCAGGGCGGCGCAGGCGGGGAGCAGCAGGAGCTGACCCAGGGTCGCGACCGCCACCGCCCGCGGATAGCGTAGCACCCGCCGGAAGTCCCGCGCGGTCAGCTCCAGTCCTACCACCAGCATCAAGAGCCAGACCAGGGCTGGTATCGCAAGGTCCGTGATGGGGTTCAGGTCCGTCATGGGACTGGGGGTTCCGCCGGGTGGACCTGCTCGACGGGGACGGGGCCAGGGCGGGCGATGCCGAGCCGTTGCATGCGCGAGCGCAGGGTGTTGGGGTTGATGCCGAGGCGCTCCGCCGCGTTGCCCCTGCCGTTGATGCGCCAGCCGCAGCGCTCGCACACCGCCAGGATGTGGGCACGCTCCACCTCCTCCAGGGTGCGCCAGCCCAT
>JBLMWY010000070.1:0-6294 GCA_050257475.1 Bdellovibrio bacteriovorus | reverse complement strand
GCAGCAGCTCATAGATGGCCTCGGCGCCCATGCGGGCGTCGAACTCGTCCCCGTTCTCTTCCAGGGCGTCCAGGTACTGCTCGTCCGTCAGGAGCTGACCCCGCTCCAGGGTCTGGACCATATTGGGGTTGATGACGACGAAGGACTCGAAATAGAGCACCCGCTCGATGTCGCGGAGCGTCATATCGAGCAGCAAGCCGATGCGCGAGGGCAGGGACTTGAGGAACCAGATGTGGGCCACCGGGCTCGCGAGATCGATGTGGCCCATGCGCTCGCGGCGCACCTTGGCGAGCGTCACCTCCACCCCGCACTTCTCACACACCACGCCGCGGTGCTTGAGCCGCTTGTACTTGCCGCACACGCACTCGTAGTCGCTGATGGGGCCGAAGATCTTGGCGCAGAAAAGTCCGTCACGCTCCGGTTTGAAGGTCCGGTAGTTGATGGTCTCCGGCTTCTTGACCTCGCCGTAGGACCAGGAGCGGATCATCTCGGGCGAGGCGAGCCCGATCTTGATCGCATCGAACTCCAGGGCCTGACCCTGCTGCTTGATAATCTTGAGGAGGTCTTTCAATTCAATCTCCTGCGTAAGTTGCGAGTAGCGAGTTGCGAGGGCCGAGTTCGGGCACCGAGGACTTGTTGTCTTCCTCGGCGCTCGCGACTCGCCACTCGCTACTCTCCTAGTCCTGCTCCAGCTCCACGTTGATCCCGAGCGAGCGGATCTCCTTGACCAGCACGTTGAAGGACTCGGGCATGCCGGCCTCCATGCGGTGATCGCCGTCCACGATGTTCTTGTACATCTTGGTGCGGCCGTTCACGTCGTCGGACTTAACGGTGAGCATCTCCTGGAGCGTGTAGGCGGCCCCGTAGGCCTCCAGCGCCCAGACCTCCATCTCGCCGAAGCGCTGGCCACCGAACTGGGCCTTGCCCCCCAGGGGCTGCTGGGTCACCAGGCTGTAAGGGCCCGTGGAGCGGGCATGCATCTTGTCGTCCACCAGGTGGTTGAGCTTGAGCATGTACATGTAGCCCACGGTCACCGGGCGCTCGAAGGGGTCGCCAGTGCGCCCGTCGTAAAGGACGGTCTGACCGCTGGGAATCCCCTGCTCGGTATTGTCCCGCTCCGCGAGCCTCAACATGGCCCGGATCTCGTCCTCGGTGGCGCCGTCGAAGACCGGGGTGGCCAGGGGGACGCCGGCGGTGAGGTTGCGGGCCAGCTCCAGGATGTCCTCATCCGAGAAGCTCGCCAAATCCTCAGAGCGACCGCTGGTGTTGTAGATCTGCTCCAGGAAGGCACGGATCTCCGCCACCGCCGCCTGGGCTCGCAGCATCCGCTCGATCTTGACCCCCAGCCCATGGGCCGCCCAGCCCAGGTGGGTCTCCAGCACCTGGCCCACGTTCATGCGGGAGGGGACGCCGAGGGGATTGAGCACGATGTCCACCGGCTCGCCGTCGGCGGAGAAGGGCATGTCCTCCACGGGCACGACCTTTGAGATGACGCCCTTGTTGCCGTGACGGCCGGCCATCTTGTCCCCGGGCTGGATGCGGCGCTTCACCGCCACATAGACCTTGACCATCTTGAGCACGCCGGGGGCCAAGTCGTCGCCGCTCGAGATCTTGCGCTTCTTGGTCTCGTAGCGCTCCCGGAACTCCTCGCGCTGCTGCTTGATCTGGTTGGCCACCGCTTCGAGCTGAAGGGCCGTCTCCTCGCTCTTCAGCCGGATCTCGAACCAACGGTCCCGGGACCCCCGCTCGGTGATCTCCTGCAGATAGGCCTTGGTGATCTTGGAGCCGGGCTTGAGGCTGCCCGGACCACCGTCAGCGACCTTGCCCACCAGCAGGCGCTCCACCCGCTGGAAGGTGTCGTTCTCCATGATGCGCTGCTGGTCGGCGAAGTCCTTGCGCACCCGATCCAGCTCTTGCTCCTGGATCTGCTGGGCCCGCTTGTCCCGCTCCACCCCGTCGCGGGTAAAGACCTGGACGTCCACCACGGTGCCGTTCATCCCCGAGGGCAGGCGCAGCGAGGTGTCCTTCACGTCCGAGGCCTTCTCCCCGAAGATGGCCCGCAGGAGCTTCTCTTCCGGGGTGAGCTGCGTCTCGCCCTTGGGAGTGACCTTGCCCACCAGGATGTCGCCGTCGCGGACCTCGGCGCCCACGTAGACAATGCCCGACTCGTCGAGCTTGGACAGGGCAGACTCGCCCACGTTGGGGATGTCGCTGGTGATCTCCTCGGGGCCCAGCTTGGTGTCCCGCGCCAGGCAGGTCAGCTCCTCGATGTGGATGCTGGTGAAGCGGTCCTCCAGGACCACCCGCTCCGAGATCAGGATGGAGTCCTCGAAGTTGTAGCCGTTCCAGGGCATGAAGGCGACGCGCAGATTCTGACCCAGGGCCAGCTCGCCCATGTCCGTGGAGGGACCGTCCGCCAGCACGTCATCCTTGGCGATCACGTCGCCTGTGCGCACCAGCGGTCGCTGGTTGATGCAGGTGTTCTGGTTGGAACGGGTGTACTTGGTCAGGGTGTAGATGTCCACCCCGGGGACCCCCGGCAGGGCCTCCTCGTCATTGACCCGAACCACGATGCGCGCCGCGTCCACCGACTCGATGACACCGCCGCGGCGGGCCCGCACCACCACGCCCGAGTCCTTGGCCACCGCCCGCTCCATGCCGGTCCCCACCAGGGGCTTCTCGGCCCGGAGCGTCGGCACCGCCTGGCGCTGCATGTTGGAGCCCATGAGGGCGCGGTTAGCGTCGTCATGCTCCAGGAAGGGGATCAGGGAGGCCGCCACCGAGACGATCTGGCGCGGCGAGACGTCCATGTACTGGACCTCCTCCGGGGCCTTCATGGTGAACTCGTTCTGGTGCCGGCAGGACACCAGGGCATCCAGGAGCCGCCCCTCCTCATCCAGGGTCGCATTGGCCTGGGCGATGACGAAATTGCCCTCCTCGATGGCCGAGAGATACTCGATCTCGGCGGTCGCCTGACCGTCCACCACCTTCCGGTAGGGGGTCTCCAGGAAGCCGTACCTGTTGGTCCGGGCATAGACCGCCAGGGAGTTGATCAGTCCGATGTTGGGACCCTCAGGGGTCTCGATGGGGCACACCCGGCCGTAATGGGTGGGATGCACGTCGCGCACCTCGAACCCGGCGCGCTCCCGGGCCAGCCCGCCGGGCCCCAAGGCCGAGACCCGGCGCTTGTGGGTGACCTCGGAGAGTGGGTTGTTCTGATCCATGAACTGGGAGAGCTGGCTGGAGCCGAAGAACTCCTTGATGGCCGCGGACACCGGCTTGGCGTTGATCAGCTCCTGGGGCATGAGCCCCTCGGACTCGGCGAGCGACAGGCGCTCCTTGACCGCCCGCTCCACCCGCACCAGACCGATGCGGAACTGGTTCTCGGCCATCTCGCCGACGCAGCGGATGCGGCGGTTGCCGAGGTGATCGATGTCGTCCACGGTGCCGCGGCCGTTGCGCAGCTCCACCAGCACCTTGAGGGCATCAATGATGTCTGAGGTATCCCCGTGCTCGGCATGGAGGGCCTGGGAGAAGGCATCGCTACGGGTGCTGAAGTAGCGCCCGTCGTAGATGACACCGGGACCCACCTCGGAGACGCGGCCGAGACGCCGATTGAACTTCATGCGCCCGACGGCGGACAGGTCGTAACGATCGGGGGTGAAGAACAGATTGTGGAACAGGTTCTGGGCCGCCTCCTTGGTGGGTGGCTCGCCCGGACGCATCATGCGATAGATCTCGACCTGGGCCTCCAGCTCGTTGGTGGTGGTGTCGATACGCAGGGTCTCGGACATGTAGGGACCCTGGTCCAGGTCATTGACGAACAGGGTCTCGATGCGCTCGACGCCTTTCGCCTGGAGCAAGGCGAGCAGGTCCTTGGTGAGCTGGGCGTTGGCCTCGGCGATCACCTCGCCGGTATCCCGGTCCACCTGGGCATGGGCGAGGATGCGCCCGACCAGGAAGTCCTCGGGGACCTCCAGACGCTCCACGCCGGCCTTCTGGAGCTCGCGGATGTGCTTGGCAGTGACCCGCTTGCCCGCCTCCACCAGGACCTGATCCCCGATCTTGACGTCGAAGCCCACGGTCTCGCCCCGCAGCCGCTCGGGCACCAGGTCGAGGGACACGGTGCTCCCCTCGAAGCGAAAGGTGTCAGTCTCGAAGAAGCGGGCCAGGATGTCCTCGACCCCGTAGCCCAGGGCCCGCAGCAGGATGGTGGCCGGCAGCTTGCGGCGCCGGTCGATGCGCACGAAGACGTTGTCCTTGGGGTCGAACTCGAAGTCCAGCCATGAGCCCCGATAGGGGATCACCCGGGCGGAGAACAGGAGCTTGCCCGAGGAGTGGGTCTTGCCCTTGTCATGGTCAAAGAAGACGCCCGGGGAGCGGTGGAGCTGAGAGACGATGACCCGCTCGGTGCCGTTGATGATGAAGGTGCCGGTTTCGGTCATGAGGGGCAGCTCCCCCATGTAGACCTCCTGCTCCTTCATGTCTTTGACCACCCGAGCCCCCGCCGGCGCCTCCTTGTCGTAGATCACCAGCCGCAGCAGGACCCGCAGGGGGGCCGCGTAGGTGGCGCCCCGCAGGTGACATTCGCGCTCGTCGAAGGTTGGCTCTCCCAGACGGTAGCTCACATACTCGAGCACCGCGTAGCCGGAGTAGCTCTCGATCGGGAAGACGCTCTTGAAGGCGGCGTGCAGCCCCGCGTCCTGGCGCTTGGCGGGGGGCAGCTCGGCCTGCAGAAATTCATGGTAGGACTCGATCTGGGTCGCCAGCAGGAAGGGCACGTCCAGGATCGTGGGGCGTTTGCCGAAATCTTTGCGGATCCGCTTCTTTTCGGTGAACGAATAGGCCATGCTTACCTTCCCTCTTGCTGCTTGGGTGGGTGACTCGACGGGGGGCGGCGGCTTTGCGATGGGGGCCTAGGATGCCCAATCGCTCTGCTTGCGCCACAAAGCCAAAAAGGCCGGCGGCTCATGGCCGCCAGCCTGATGGGCCCGCGATTGCAAGTCGCGGCGCAACGCGCCGTTACTTGATCTCGACGGTGGCGCCGGCCTCTTCGAGCTCCTTCTTGGCGGCCTCCGCCTCGGCCTTGGAGATCGCCTCCTTCAGGGTGGTGGGTACACCCTCCACGGCATCCTTCGCCTCCTTGAGCCCTAGCCCCGTCAGGGCCCGCACCGACTTGATGACGGCCACCTTGTTGGCGCCGAAGGAGGTCAGGATGACGTTGAACTCGGTCTGCTCCTCCACCGGCGCGGCCTCGGCGGCCGGACCAGCGGCGGGGCCCGCCATCACGGCGGCGGCGGCGGTGACGCCGAACTTGTCTTCCATCGCCTTGATGAGGTCGACGACCTCGAGCACGGTCATGTTGCCGATCGCCTCGAGGATTTCATCTTTCGTAACGGCCATTGCCTTGAATCTCCTGCAATCAAAATGCTGTTGGACGGGGCACGCGAATCACGCGGCCTCTTTGGCGTCGCGAATTGCGGCGAGGGTGCGGACGAGCTTGCCCGGGACCTCGTTGATCGTCGCTGCGAGCTTCTGCACCGGGGCCTTCATGGTGGCCAGCAGCATGCTGAGCGCCTGCTCGCGAGTCGGCATCTTCGCCAGATCACCGAGCTTGGAGGGCTCCAGCAGCTTGCCACCCACGGCCACCAGGCGGACCTGGAACTTGTCGTGCTCCTTGGCGAATGCCTCCGCGACGCGCGCGACGGCACCCGGGTCCTCCTGCGAGAATGCGAGGATCAGAGGGCCCTTGAGCCCCTCCTGCATGCACGCGAAGTCCGTGTCCGCCAGGGCACGTCGGGCGAGGGTGTTCTTGACCACCCGGACATAGACCCCAACCTTGCGCGCTTCAACACGCAGCTTGGTGATCTGCCCGACGGTCAGGCCCCGGTACTCGGCCCCGACGGCCGCGAAGGCACTCTTAGCGATTTCCGCAACTTCGGCGACGATCGCTTCTTTTTGCGCAAAATTAAGCGCCACTGTCGTCACCTTTTTCCGTCTACCCACCCGGCGTTCGCCGGGCGGCGCGGGTCATCACCCCCTCCAGGGGCTCGACCAACGCCGGTTTCGTGCGCCGTCCTCGGCCAACAGCCAGATTCTGGAGCACCGTCTGCGCAGGCGCGTTTCCGCCTTAGGCCGCCAGCCCGGGCTCCTTTCCGGGCAGGGGGCACCTGCGGTCTTTGACAGTCCCCGGCGAATGCCGGGACCCCAAAGATGGTTGAATTCGGTTCAGGCCCCGCCTGGGCGGGGCCTATGGCTTACAGGCTCAGTGCCTGGTGATCCACGGTCAGCCCC
>JBLMWY010000069.1:0-3882 GCA_050257475.1 Bdellovibrio bacteriovorus | reverse complement strand
GTGGCGGTCGCCGGCGGCATCCAGGGTCAGGCGGTCGAGGCCCAGGTCGCCGGCAACGAGCCCCTGAAGCCGGAGCCTGACTCGGCCATCCGGGGCCGCCCAGGGCCCGGCGAGCTCGCCCGACAGCGCCAGGTCCTCCCAGCCCACCGGCCAGGCGTCCGAGGGGGGCAGGGCCGGAACCCGCGCCTCCAGGCGCAGCGCGGTGGCGGAGCGGGTCCTGAGGTCGATCTGGCCCTCGGCGGTGGCGCTCACGGCGCCGGCCGAGAGGCTCGCGTCCAGGGCCAAGGCGGAGAAGGGACCCGCGGCCCGGGCATCGAGCCGCCAGTCCCCGAGCCCCGCCGGGAGCGGCCACCCCAGGGGGCCGGCGAGGGCGGGCAAGAGTCCCCCCGCCGCCTCCTGGAGGCCGAGCACAAACCGCAATCCATCGGGGTCCGACTGGAGGTCCAGGCGATAGCGGTCCGCCCGCCCCGGGGCCAGGAGCTCGACGTCAAGCTCGATGGGGCCTGAGCCCCCAACCGCGCCTTGGGCCTGGACGGCCAGCGGCGGTGCGCCCGGGAAGGCCGGCGCCAGGCGCAGGTCCGCGATGGCCAGTTGGTCGAGCCGGATCCGCACGGGCGGCCACGACGGGGTCGCCGTCCCGCCGTTACCCTGGGGTAGGCGAAGGAGCCGGACGGTCGCGGCGCTCAGCCGCTCGACGGCGATCTCCGCCCGCATCAGGGCACGCGGGTCCAGGTCCAGGGCCGCGTCCTCCATCACCAACCAGCCGCCTTCCTGGTCCCGAAGCTCCAGGCGCCGCAGCCGGGGTGCCACTGGAACGCTGCCGCTGAGACCCACGAGTAGCACTCGGCCGCCGCTGAGCTCGGCGATGCCCCAGACCAGCAGCCGCTGGCCCAGATCCGTGTTGGCGGCGAGCAGAAGGGCCAGGGGTGCGAGCGCCAGGAGCGACAGCACCAGGCCGAGCTGGCGGACCAGGCGAAGCAGGGACTGGAGCAGGATCGCAGCCAAGGTTAGAAGGCCTGACCGATGCCGATATAGAGCTGGACCGGCGAGTCCCCGCTCGCCGGATTCAGCGGCGTCGCCACATCGACTCGCACCGCGCCCACCGGGGTCTGATAGCGCACCCCGAGCCCGACCCCGACGGCGAGGTCGCCCGTGCCGGGGATCCCGTCTTCGGACACCGCCCCCGCATCGGCGAACAGCACCAGTGCCCAGCGTGCCCGCAACGGCTGGCGGAGCTCCAGGGAGGCCTCCAGGAGCCCATCGCCCCCCGCCGGCTCATCGAGGGCGGTGCGGGGGCCGATGGACTGGAAGGGATAGCCCCGGACCGATCCGCCGCCCCCCGCATAGAAGCGCCAGTCGGGCGGCACCTGGTTCGCTGTGGCGCCGACGATGCTGCCGAGGACCAGGCGACCGGCCAGCACGGGCGGCGGACGCCGGTCCAAGGCGGCAGCAGGACCCGCGGGCGGGGTCGCCCGCTCCGGTCCGCCCGCCGCGCCACGTGGGAGGCCCGGGAGGGACCAGTAGCCGGTCCCGACCGCCCGCACCACCGTGAACTCCGGTGCGGGCTCGCCCTCCAGGATCTGGGCGGGGGTCACCGCCGCGGAGAGCCGCAACCCCTGGCGCGGGTCCAGGGGGTCGTCGGTGCTGTCGTAGGCGAGGGTCAGGGGCAGGGAGAGCAGCCGATAGTCCTGGGTGACGGCGTCCTGCGTGACCCGGGCATCCTCGAAGGCCAGGCCGGCGCCCCCCCGCAGCCTGGGGGAGAAACGCCGCTCCAGGGTCAGCGCGGTGGTGACGGCGTCCCGATCATAGGCATCGAGGCTCTCGGAGACGGCCGCCAGGTCGAGCCGCAGGTCCCGGTCACGGACCCAGAGGTCCGGGATCCGCAGGGTGCCTCGGGCGAGATAATTCAGGGCATCGGGCCGGTTCTGGGTGGCGCGCCCCAGCTCGCCCTGGAGGCTGAGCTGCTCCGCCCGGCCGAAGAGGTTGCGGTGGGTCCAGGTGGCGGAGAGGGTCGCCCCCTCGTCGCTGGCGTAGGCCGCCGCCAGGCGCACCACCCGGGGCGGGCGCTCCGCCAGCTCCAGGGTCAGGGGCAGACGTCCTTGCGGGTCGGGCTCGGTGCCCGGGGTGAGCCTGGCCCAGGCGAGCACCCCGTGGGCCAGCAGGTCCCGGCGGGCCGACTCCAGTCGGCTGGGGCTGAAGGGCTCACCGTATTGAAACCCGAGGCGACGGCGCACGTAGTCCTCCCGCAGTCGGTCGAGGCCGATGACCGAGACGGGGCCCAGGGTGACCTGGGGCCCGGGCTCGGCTACGAAGGTAACGTCCATGGTGCGGGTCGCGTGATTCACCAGGGCGTCCGGGGGCGGGACCCGGGCTAGGGCGTAGCCGTCCTCACGCAGGGCCTGGAGCACCGCCTCCCCGGCCGCGAGGACGCGCTCGGCCCGGGCCGGGTCCCCCGGCCTGAGGTCGAAGGCCGCCCGTGGACCCGGGGGGGCTGGCCCCTCCAGACGGGCGGCGCCGATGCGGTAGAGGGGCCCGGGATCCACCTCGACCCGCACGCTTACCCGGGATCCGGCTGGGAGGTCCTCGAGGAGCCCCAGCAGGCTCGGGTCCTTTAGGGCCAGGCCGGCCACCCGGATCCGGATGAGCCCGTCGTAGTGTCCGAGGCTGCGCAGGATGGTTTCGATGCGGGCGGCGTCGGACTCGGCTCGCGCCACCAGGGCGAAGGGCCCCACCGGCACCCCTTCGCGCAAGGCCACCAGCAGGGAGGCATCGGCGATGATTTGGTCCACGGCGGCGTCGCCGGTCGGGGCTATGACGACGCTGTAGGGCAGGGTCTCCGCGGCCTGCGCCACCGAACCCAAGGCGAGCCCCAAAGCGGTCAACCCGCCCCGGAGCCAGCCGCGCCACCAGATCAACCATGCCATGGGGAGCCGCTCGATCGCACGCGCGTGAACTGGTGACCGACCCCGGGCCCGCGGGTCCTTCGATGGGTGGGCGGCGCGCTAGGCGCCCTCGGGACCCAATGGTACACTGCCAACCGACCGCTTTCCTCGCGGCGCGCGAGTCATGCGCCGACGACCGCAAGCGCCCGCCAGCCGGCCCTTTTGCCCGGTTCGATTCAACCAGGAGTCCCGTCCATGTCCCATCCTCCGCCCCGCTTCGCGCGGAGTCTCGCCCCGCTCGGCGGTCTTGGGATCCTGTTCCTCCTGGCCGTTCAGCCCGTGGCCGACGCCGCCCCGGGCAACTTCGCCGACTGCGCGGCCATCGCCGCGGATCAGGCACGGCTCGCCTGCTACGATAGGGCCGCCGGCCGCACACCCTCGGCCCTGCCGGAGCCGCCCGCTGAGCGCACTGTCATGAGCGCGCCGGCCGCCGCCGGCTCGACGGCGGTGGCGACCGGGGGGGCCGACTCCCTGATCGAGACGGCTTGGGGCTTCACGCCCGAGTCCGGCCGCTATGCCATCGGGCTCTACCGGCCCAACTATCTGCTGCTGGCCAGCTACTCCAGCCGCCCCAACGACGCCGCCTTCGAGCAGCTCTTCACGGCCCTGGATGATCCCGACGCGGAGCTGGACTCCACCGAGGCCCAGTTTCAGATCAGCTTCAAGGCGCGCCTCTGGTCCACCGATGACCGCCGCTTCGGGGTCTGGGCCGCCTACACCCAGCAGAGCCAGTGGCAGGTCTACAACGATGAGCTCTCCCGCCCCTTCCGGGAGACCAACTACCAACCGGAGCTCTTCGCGAGCTATAACCCCGACCTATCCCTCGGGGGCTTCCACTGGCGGCTCCTCAACCTCGGCTACAACCACCAGTCCAACGGCCGCTCGGACCCGATCTCCCGGAGCTGGGATCGCCTGATCGCGGAGTTTGGGATCGAGCGGG
>JBLMWY010000068.1:0-9721 GCA_050257475.1 Bdellovibrio bacteriovorus | reverse complement strand
GCGCCGAGATCGACCCCCGGGCCCTAGCCTTCAATGGGATCGATCCACACCACCCCTTCCGGAACGCGGTGCCCGAGCATGAGGCCCTGAGCCACATCCTGGTGCCGATCCGCAAGGCGGTGAAATCAGCCGGCTGCAACCGCGCCGTTCTGGTGGGCCATAACGCCCACTTCGATCTGGGGTTTCTCAAGGCGGCGGTGGAGCGCACGGGATTCAAGCGCAACCCCTTTCATGCCTTCAGCGTCTTCGACACCGTCACCCTGGGGGGGTTGATGTTTGGCCAAACGGTCCTGGCCCGGGCGGCCCGCGCGGCGGGGCTTGGATGGAAGAACAGTGAGGCCCACTCGGCCATCTATGATGCCGAGCAGACCGCACGCCTGTTTTGCACCATCGTCAACCGCTGGCGAGAGCTGGACCCGGTGCGCTACTGGGAGACGCTCGGCGAGACGGGGCGCGAGGAGGACGATGGACGCGGGCTTGACTGAGCTTTTGGGAGCCCCTTAGGACCTGGGCCTTCCAGGCGCCCAGGTCCGAACGCGCCGCTCAGGCCTCACCCTCTCCCTTGGCGACCGCCGCCTCCATCATGCCCTTGAGGTCGCCCTTGGCGTGCAGCTCAAGGGTGATGTCGCAGCCACCGACCAGCTCGCCATCAATGTAGACTTGGGGAAAGGTCGGCCAGTCCGCGTAACGCGGCAGGTTCTCAAAGATCTCGGGATCCTGCAGGACGTTCACGTAGGCAAAAGGGACCCCGCACTCCTGCAGGGCCGCCGCGGCCCGCATGGAGAAGCCGCACTGGGGGAACTGGGGCGTCCCCTTCATGTAGATCACCACGGGATTGTTCTTTACCTGCTCATCGATCCGCTGCAAGACGTCCATCGGAGACCTCATTGGGGTTTGGGTTAGTCATCCCCCAAATGGTCGGGACGGCGGTTTCGATTTCAACGATCGCAGCGCCGGAATCCGCCCTCAGAGGCCGGCAAGGCCCGCATCCACATTGCGCTGCAGCCACAGCTCCAGAAGCGCCAGGTGCCAAAGCTTATTGCCCTGGATGCGGGTGTGGTGCATGTCGGGGGCGGCCAGCAGCATGTCCACATAGTCGCGCTGGTAGAGCCCCCGCTCCCGGCAGGCGCGGGAGTGGAGCAGGTCCCGCATCAGCTCCAGGAAGGCCCCGCGGACGTACTTCAGGGCCGGCATGGGGAAGTAGCCCTTGGGCCTGTCGATCACCGCGTCTGGCAGCAGCCCCCGGGCCATGGCCTTCAGCGGGTACTTGCCGCCCTCCCGGAGCTTGAGCGCCGGCGGGCAGCGGGCCGCCAGCTCCACCAGCTCGTGGTCCAAGAAGGGCACCCGGGCCTCCAGGCCCCAGGCCATGGTCATGTTGTCCACCCGCTTGACCGGGTCGTCCACGATCAGGGTGGTCACGTCCAGGCGCAGGATGGCGTCCATCAGCTCGTCCGCCCCCGGCTCCGCCAGGCGCTCGCCGATCAGGGCGCTGGTGTGGTCTGGCCCGGCATATGCCGGGGAGACGAGGCGCAGATACTCCGCGTGATCCCGGTCGAAATAGTGCTTGGCCAGGCGCTCCAGGGGGCTGCCGGTCGGCTCGGCCTGGATGCGCGGGTACCAGAAATAACCGCCGAAGACCTCGTCCGCCCCCTGGCCGGACTGGACCACCTTGACCTCCCGGGAGACCTGCTCCGAGAGCAGATAGAAGGCCACCGCGTCCTGGCCGAACATGGGCTCGGTCATGGCGTCCACCGCCTCGGGCAGGCGCCACAGGACCTGGTCGTTGGGCACCCGGAGCTTGCGGTGCGCGGTGCCGTAACGCTCCACCACCTGGTCCGAGTACTGGAACTCGCTGCCCGACTCCTCCGGGGTGTCCTCGAAGCCCACCGAGAAGGTGCGCAGATCCCTCACCCCCGCCTCCGCCAGCAGGGCGACCAAGAGGCTCGAATCCAGCCCCCCGGAGAGGAGCACACCTACCGGCACGTCCGCTACCTCGCTGCGCTTCTTCACCGCGCTGCGCAGGCTGTCGTGGATAGCGGAGAGCCATTCGGCCTCCGTCCAGGGCTCCGTGGGTCGGGTGGCGTCGAGCTGCCAATAGGCCTGCTCGGTGCGCCGCCCGTCCGCCTCCACCCGCATCCAGTGAGCGGGCGGGAGCTTGCGCACCCCCTGTAGGATGGTGCGGGGCGCAGGGACCACCGCATGGAGGGTAAAGAGATGGTGCAGGGCGACCGGGTCGACAGCGGTGTCCACCTCGCCCGCCGCCAACAGGGCCTGGGTGCTGGAGGCGAAGCGCAGGCGCCCGCCATCCCCGCTCCAGTAGAGCGGCTTGATGCCGAAGCGGTCCCGGGCGAGGAAGAGCACCCGCTGGTTGGCATCCCAGACGGCGAAGGCGAACATGCCGTGGAGCCGTTCGGGACAGCGGGTACCCCAGGCGTGCCAGGCCTTCAGGATCACCTCGCTGTCGCCCTCGGAGAAGAAGCGGTAGCCGAGCGCCCGAAGCTCCTCACGCAGGGCCTTGTAGTTGTAAATGGTCCCATTGAAGACCAGGGCGAGCCCCAGCTCCGCGTCCACCATGGGTTGGTTGGAGCGCACCGAGAGGTCGATGATGGAGAGTCGCCGGTGGCCGAAGCTTAAGGGTCCGTCGCTGTAGCTTCCGCCGTGGTCGGGTCCGCGACGGGTCAGCTCATGCATCATGCGCTGTATGGCGTCCAGGTCCGCCGGGGCGCCGTCGAGACGCAGCTCACCGCAGATTCCGCACATCTAAGACTGCTCCTCTGGATCGGGACGGTCGGCCCCGTCGTTAGACAGACCCCAGCCACCGCCGCCGGGGGTCTCGATGGTCAGCCGGTCCCCGGGCTCGACCAAGACTGACACCTTGCCCGGGATCTCGAGGCCGTTCAACCGGTTGACCCCGGGCGCCCCCGGTTCTCCGCCGGCGAGCCCCCAGGGGGCGAAGCGGCGCCGCTCGGTGAGCAGGGTCACCTGGGCGGGGGCGAGCAGCTCGATCTCCCGCACCAGCCCATCCCCGCCCGGCCGCATCCCAGGTCCGCCGGAGCCGTGCCTGAGCCCATAGCGCCGGACCCGCACGGGGAAGCGCGACTCCAGCACCTCGATCGGGGTGTTGAGGGTATTGGTCATATGGGTCTGGACTCCAGACCAGCCGCCCCCCGACGGACCCGCACCCATACCTCCGCCGATGGTCTCGTAATAGTCCCATGGGAGAGCCGGATCGGCGCTCCCCATAGCCAGATTGTTCATGCTGCCGTGGCTGGCCGCGGGGATCCGCTCGGGGATGGCCTGGGCCAGCGCCCCCAAGACCACGTCCACCACCCGGGTACTGGTCTCGACGTTCCCCGCCGCCACCGCCGCCGGCCGGCGGGCGTTGAGCAGGCATCCCAGTGGGGCCTCCAGGCTGATGGGCCTGAAGGTCCCGGCGCAGGCCGGGGTCTGGGGGGGCATCAGGCAGCGGAAGCAGTAGAGCACCGCCGCCGCGGCCACCGACAGGGGACAGTTGATGTTGCCAGGGACCTGGGCGGCAGTGCCCTCGAAGTCCAGGTGAACCCCGGTCTCCGAGACCTCGAGCCGAACCCGGATGGGGATGTCCAGGGTCCCCTGACCGTCGTCGTCCAGCCAGTCCTCGAACCGGTAGACCCCGGCGGGGATGGCCGCCAGGCTCGCCCGGGACAGGCGTTCCCCGTAGTCGTTGAGGTCATCCAGGGCGGCCCCGTAAGCCTTAGGGCCCAGGGGATCAACAAGCAGCGCGAGCCGCTCCATTCCCGTCCGGTTGGCGCCGACCTGGGCCAGGAAGTCACCGCGGGCCTGGTCCGGGTCCCGGGTGGCGCCCACCATGGCGTCCAGCACCTCGGGCAGCAGCACGCCCCTGCGCATCAGGTGCGTGGGGGGAATGACCAGGCCCTCCTCGTCCAGGGAGCGGGAGACCGGCATGGAGCCCGGGGCCGCTGCGCCGATGTCCGCATGGTGGGCCCGGTTGGCCAGGAAGGCGATGGGTGCGTCTCGACCCCGACCAGGCGTCTTGCCAGGCGGGAAGAGTGGCGCGATCAGGGTCACATCCGGCAGGTGGGTCCCGCCCAGGTAGGGGTCGTTCAGCACCACCATGTCGCCCGGGGCCCAGTCCACCGCCGCGACGATGGAGCCCATCGCGTAGGCCATGCTGCCGAGATGCACAGGGATGTGAGCGGCCTGGGCGCAGAGCCGTCCTGCGCCGTCGAAGACGGCGCAGGAGAAGTCCAGCCGGTCCCGGATATTGGTGGAGAAGGCGGCATTGCGCAGCCGCACACCCATCTCCTCACAGACCGCGGCGAGACGGCTGGAGAAGATGCCGAGCTCGATGGGATCCAGGGCCATGCAGACCTGCCGTGACGGGGTGCCGGCGTGCCCGCGGCTCAGCGGCGTTCGCGCCCGGGTGGCGCGCCAAGGTTGCAAAGCCGGATGGCTGGCCATAGCTCCGCGAGCACGGAAGCCTCCGTCATCGTGAGCGCCTGGCTGCCAGGAGCCGCGGATTCGTTTGGCACCGACGCAATCCGCGCCAACCGCGGCTCTCGCGGGCCAAGCCCCAACCCAGAGATCCCACAACCGGAAATTAAGGAGACGTTGTCATGACCCATGCGCTGCCCCCCCTGCCCTACGAGAAGAACGCCCTGGAGCCCGTGATCTCCGCCGAGACCATCGACTACCACTACGGCAAGCACCATCAGGCCTACGTCACCAACCTGAACAACCTGATCCCCGGGACCGAGTTCGAGAGCCTGTCCCTAGAGGACATCATCATGAAGTCCTCGGGCGGGGTCTTCAACAACGCCGCTCAGGTGTGGAACCACAGCTTCTACTGGAGCTGCCTGAGCCCCAACGGCGGCGGCGCCCCCACCGGTGCCCTCGCGGACGCCATCAACGCCAAGTTCGGCTCGCTGGAGGAGTTCAAGAAGCAGTTCAATCAGTCCGCCGCCACCAATTTCGGCTCCGGCTGGACCTGGCTGGTGAAGAATGCCGATGGCTCGATCGAGATCTTCAACACGTCCAACGCCGGCACCCCAATGACCTCCGGCAAGAAGGCCCTGCTCACCGTCGACGTCTGGGAGCACGCCTACTACATCGACTACCGCAACGCCCGCCCCAAGTACCTCGAGACCATCTGGGACAAGATCAACTGGGACTTCGTGGCCCAGAACTACGCCGCTTGACCAACGCCAACCGGTCCTGCCCCTGGTCCCTGATGAGGTGACAGGGGTACCGTAGACCGGGATACTCCACGGACTCCAGATGCGCAATGGCCCGGCAGCACACTGCCGGGCCATTTTTTTGCTCCAATGGACGGGGACGGCGCAGCATCCGGGGCAAGGAGACCGAACCGCGAGCGGATCAGTCAATCCTGGCGCTAAGGGCATACTCTGTATCGGAGCACGGATCACCAGACGACCGAGGTGCGGGGAGGGGACCGAGCCGTCTCCCGGATCGACAGTGCACTCAGAATCGCCGACGCCTGCCGCCGTCGCGACGACGGCCTTCAAGCGGCCGGCTCCGGGGTCGTGCTGGACGGCCCTGCGTCCGTCTCCATCGAGGGGCTCGTGAGCGACATCACCACGCGCAACCACGCCGAAGAAGGGCCCGCCACTGACAGTCAGCGGCTCGAGGCGCACCTGGACAATTCGCCGCTCGCCGTGATCGAGCTTGATCGCGAGCTCCGGATCATCCGATGGACGGCAGGGGCCGAGCGCCTGTTTGGCTGGGGGGCGGCGGAGGCGCTGGGGCGCGGCGTCCTTGACCTGCTCTGGGTCCAAGGGAAGGTGGGGAAATCGGCCCGCGAGGCGCTTGCGGATCTGCGCGGCGACGCGCCTCGGCGCACCACCCGCACCCACCGCAATCGCCGCAAGGATGGCAGCATTGTTCACTGCACCTGGTACACCTCTGCCATCTATGACAGGGAGGGTCGGCCCACCACGATCCTGTCCCAGGTGATCGATGTGACCGAGCCCGCCATGAGCGAGGACGCCCTGAAGCAGGCACGCAGCGTGGCGATGCAGCGCGCCGCGGAGATGGATGCACTGCTGCAGGCGGTGCCCGCGGCCGTCTGGATTGCCCATGACCCTGAGTGCCTGAGCGTCACGGGGAATCGCACCGCAGACGCGTGGCTGCGGCTATCCTCTGGGGCTCAGGCATCGCTCACCGCACCAGAGGGAGAGCGGCCCACCCATTTTCACCTCTTCCAAGACGGACGCCTGCTGCGTGGCGAGGAGCTGCCGGTGCAAAGGGCGGCGCGTGGCGCCGTGGTGCGGGACTACGAGCTGGAGATCCGACTGTCCGACGGCAGCGCACGTTTCGCCTTGGGCAACGCGGCGCCGCTTTTCGACGAGCTCGGTCGGCCTCGCGGGGCCGTCGCCGCCTTCGTGGATATCACCGCACGTAAGCAGGCCGAGGGGGCACTGCGCCGCCAGGTGGCCGTGAACCAGCACTACCTCGACACGGTGCAGACCCTGATCGTGGCCCTCGACACCGAAGGCCGGGTCACCATGATCAACCGTAAGGGCTGCGAGACCCTCGGCTATGCGCGCGACGAGATCCTGGGACTGAACTGGTTCGCCACCTGCCTCCCGCAGCCGGAAGGGATGGACAGGGTCTATCCGGTCTTCCGCCAGATCATGGCCGGCGAGTTGGACGCGGTCGAGTATTACGAGAACCCTGTGCGGTGCCGCGACGGGCGCCTGCGCCTAGTCGCCTGGCACAACGCGTCTCTGATCGACGCGGCTGGCGCAATCACCGGTGCCCTGAGCTCCGGGGAGGACATCACCGAGCGCAAACAGGCCGAGGACGCCCTGCGTGAGAGTCGGGAGCGGCTGGCGCTGGCGCTGGAGGCAGCCGAGGCCGGGCACTGGGACTGGGAGCTGGACACCGGGCGCGCCACCTGTGACTCGGATTGCTACGGCCTCTGGGGCGTGGAGCAGGGGCGGGAGCGGCTCGATGAATGGCTGGAGGTCGTGCACCCGGAGGACCGGGAGCGGGTGCGTCGTGCCTGGCTCGATGCCGCCGGCAGCGGGGCGGCCCTACGCCTGGAGTTTCGCGTCGAGCACCCGGATCGAGGACCCCGCTGGCTCATGCTGGTCGGCCGGACCATCCGCGACGAGGCGGGACGCCCGACGCGCATGAGCGGGCTGTCCTTCGACATCACGGGGCGCAAGCAAGCCGAGGAGGCCCTGCGCGAGGCGGACCGACGCAAGGATGAGTTCCTGGCCCTGCTGGCCCATGAGCTCCGCAACCCCTTGGCCCCCATCCTCAACGCGGTGGAGATCCTGAAGCTCAAGGGCGCGCCGGATCCGACCTTCAGAAAGGCCCAAGACCTGATCGAGCGCCAGCTCGGGCACATGGTGCGGCTCATCGAGGACCTCATGGACGTGGCGCGCATCACTACCGGCAAGCTCCAACTGCGCCGGGAGCCCGTCGACCTGGCGACACTCTTGGAGCAGACGGCCGAGACCATGCAATCTCAGGTCGCACGCGCCGGTCAGAGGCTCCACCTGTCCCTTCCCATGGCGCCCGTCCATGTCGACGCGGACCCGGTGCGGCTCGGCCAGGTGTTTCTGAACCTGCTCGACAACGCCTGCAAATACACGGGGACAGGAGGCGTTATCTCCTTGAGCGCCGAGCGGGACGGGGACGACGTGGAGATCCGGGTCGAAGACACAGGGATCGGTATCCCGCCGGAGGATCTGACGCGCCTGTTTCAGATGTTCGCCCGGGCGGGCGCACCGGGCGGGCATGCTCAGAGCGGCCTCGGCATCGGACTCGCGTTGGCACGGGGCCTGGTGGAGATGCACGGCGGGCGCATCGAGGCCCGCAGCGAGGGTCTCGGCCGGGGCAGCTCCCTGATCGTGCGGCTACCGGTCCTCGCCGCGCCAACCACGACCCAGTCAACGCAACCCAAGGGGTCTGGGGCCAGCGATCCGGTGGTGCCGTTACGCATCCTGGTCGCCGATGACAATCGGGATGTGGTGGAGTCGCTCGCCCTGCTGCTGGAGTTGACCGGCCACCGCGTGGAGCGGGCCTACGACGGGCTGGAAGCGGTCGAGGCGGCCGAGCGTTACCGCCCCGACCTGGTTCTGCTCGATATCGGCATGCCCAAGCTGGACGGCTACGAGGCCTGCCGCAGGATACGGGGGCAGCCTTGGGGCCGCCACATGCTGATCGTGGCCCTGACCGGATGGGGACAAGAGGATGACCGCCGCCGGTCCAAAGCGGCGGGCTTCGACCGCCATCTGGTCAAGCCGGTCGCCCCCGCGGACCTGCTGCGGTTGTTGGCCGAACGGCGAGGGGGTCGCCGCTGAGCTTCCTGGCCTGGCGGCGCGCTCAGTCCGCGCCGGTCTGGACAGTCTCAGGCCCTGGGGTCGGTGCCGGCGATGGAGTGAGCACGACCGGTCCCTCCGTGAGGATGGGACGGATGGCATGCAGGACGTTGGCGAAGAGGTGGGGATGCTCGGCCTCCTCCCGCGCGAGCAGCGCCTTCATGTGCTCCCGGCGCGTGGGCATGGTGAAGCATGCCGGACAGCTATCGGGCACCACCGGAAGGCCCGCCTTGCGGGCGAAGTCGCCGGTCTGGCGCTCCCGACAGTAGGCAAGCGGCCGGATGATGCGAATGTCTCGGGCATCATTGAGGTAGTGGGCCTTCATGGTGCGCAGTTGGCCCCCGTGGAAGAGGGACATGAGGAGGCTCTCGGCCAGGTCGTCCAGGTGCTGCGCGAGGGCCAGCACCCCATAGCCATGCTCCCGGCAGACGCGGTACATGATCCCGCGCTTCATCCGTGAGCAGTAAGCGCAGAAGGAATCGCCATCCATGTGGGCCTTGGCCTGCTCCATCAGGGGTTGGCGCTCGTAGTGCCAGGTGAGGCCCAGGGCCTGGTAGTAGTCCCGCAGATGCCCCGGCTCGAAACCCGGGACCTCCGGATCCACAGTGAGCACGGCGAGCTCGAAGCGAACCGGGGCGTACGTCTGGAGGTGATGCAGGATCTGCAGCAGGGAGAGCGAGTCCTTGCCGCCGGAGACCCCAAGCAGGATACGGTCGCCGTCCCGGATCATCTGATAATCGGCGATGGCTCGGCCAACCTGACGCAGCAACGACTTGGGGGGTTTCTGGAAGCTCGGCTCGCTCATGGGGGTCGGGGCCCGCGCCGCTTGGGGGCTGGGCAGGTAGCGTTGGAGAATCTCGAAGGGACCTCTGGGGAATCTCGGAATAAACGAAGGCCGGCGTTTCCGCCGGCCTTACGCCTCGGCGCCTCTAGGCGCTTGCCCCTGGTCGGGGGCCTTTGCTCACGTTGGTGAGTCTCTGACCGTCAGTCTAGCCGCTTCTCGGCAATTGCCCAGGCCTTCGACCGACCGTTAAGCGATCTCAATGCGCCGCCGCTCGGTCTTCTCCAGCTTCGGCAGATGCACCTCGAGCACACCGTCCTTGAACTCGGCCTTGACGTGCTCACCATCCAGGCCGGCCGGCACGGTCATGGTGCGGCTGAAGGTGCCGCGGGCGATCTCGGCGCGAACCAGGTCACCCTCCTCCTTGCGCTCCTCGTGATGCTGCTCGCCACGGATGGTGAGCAGATCGCCGGTCAGCTCGACCGTCAGGTCTTCCCGCTTCACGCCCGGGAGCTCGGCCCGCACCAGGACCTCCTCGTCCCGGTTGATCACGTCCACCCGCGGCGTCCTGAACTCCATCCCCTCTTCA
>JBLMWY010000067.1:0-4554 GCA_050257475.1 Bdellovibrio bacteriovorus | reverse complement strand
CGCGGTGGCTCAGGACCTCCGCGGGGATGCCCGCGCGGCGCGCCCGCTCCAGTCCGAAGGCCTCTGCCTCATTGCTGACGACAGCGACGATCCGGTAAGGGGCCTCGGGCTGGGCATCGATCAGGGCCTGGAGGTTGCTCCCGCTGCCCGAGATCAGCACCAGCACCCGCAGGGGCTTGGCCTCGGATGCGATGTCAGTCATGGGTCCCGTCGCCGCTGTAGAGGACCCGCGGTGGGCCTTCGCCCGCCCGGATCTCGCCCAGGGGCCAGGCGGTCTCGCCCGCTTGCCAGAGCATGTCGAGGGCGCGCTGCGCGTCCTGCGGCGCCACGCAGACGACCATCCCCAAACCGCAGTTGAAGGTGCGCCGCATCTCCGATTCGGCGATCCCGCCCTGGGACTGGAGCCAATCGAAGATGCCCGGACGCCGCCAGCTACCTAGGTCCACCAACGCCTGGGTCCCTTCCGGCAGGACCCGGGGCAGGTTCTCGGTGATGCCCCCGCCGGTGATGTGGGCCAGGGCATGGACGGGGAGGGCCCGGGTCAGGGGGAGGACCGAGCGCACATAGATGCGGGTGGGGGCGAGCAGGTGGTCCGCCAACGGGACGCCATCTAGATCCGCGTCCAGGTCCGCGCCGCTGACCTCGATCACCTTGCGGATCAGCGAGTACCCGTTGGAGTGCGGGCCCGAGGAGGCCAGCCCGATGAGCACGTCGCCGGGGCGCACGCGCTCGGGAAGGATCAGCTCCGACTTCTCCGCGATGCCCACGCAGAAGCCCGCCAGATCGTAGTCCCCCTCCCGGTACATGCCGGGCATCTCGGCCGTCTCGCCCCCGGTGAGGGCGCAGCCGGCCAGCTCGCAACCCCGTGCGATGCCGGCGATGACGGCGGTGGCAACCTCCAGATCCAGGCGGCCGCTGGCGTAGTAGTCGAGGAAGAACAGGGGCTCGGCGCCGCTCACTAGGATGTCGTTGGCGCACATGGCCACCAGGTCGATGCCGATCCCATCGTGCCGGCGGAGCGCGATGGCGAGCTTGAGCTTGGTCCCGACCCCATCGGTTCCGGAGACCAGCACCGGCTGGCGGTAACGCTCCACCGGAAGCTCGAACAGCGCCCCGAACCCCCCGAGCCCGGTGACGACCCCGGGTCTGAAGGTGGCGGCGGCCAGCGGCTTGATGCGCTCCACCAGGGCCTCTCCGGCATCGATGTCGACCCCGGCGTCGCGATAGCTCAAGGAATGTGGATGGGGGTTGTCCTGGGTCACCTGGGGCCTCCGCTGGTCTGGGGTGGCCAGATTCTACCAGCCATTTCATGCCTATCGGGGGGGCGTGGATGGGTCGTGTCGCCCCGCGAATCTCCTGGCGGCGTCGGCGGGCGACCCGCCGAGGCCAGGGCCGTTGCCGGAGAGATCCGAAGCCCTCAGGGTCAATCCGAGATCCAGTGCGCCAGATCAACCCCCGCCTCTGGATCAATCCCCCCGTCTGGGGTTCAATAGGAGGCGTCGTCCCGGAAGGTCGATCTTCGGTAGAATGCCCGTTTTGGGGGGTGCAGCCACCCCCTGGCCCCCTGCCTGAGGACCTGGACACGACCAAGGCGCAGGTGTCCTAAGGTCCGGACCGCCCATCGATCCTATGCAGACAATCCTGACCGCCGTCGGCTTTATGGCCGCACTGGGCCTGCTCCTGGCCACGGTGCTGGTGCTTGCCAACCGGCGGCTTTATGTCTTCGAGGACCCGCGCATCGACGAGGTGGAGGAGCTGCTGCCCAAGGCCAACTGTGGGGCCTGCGGTACCGCCGGCTGCCGTCAGTTCGCGGAGAAGCTGGTCAAGGGCGAGATCGAGCCCGGCAAGTGCACCGTCAACGCCAAGGAGATGAACCAGGTCATCGCCGACTTCCTGGGCGTGGATCTGGGGGGCGGCGAGCGCAGGGTGGCACGCCTGGCGTGCGCTGGAGGCAGCCATGTCGCCTATATCCGGGCCTCCTACGGTGGCGTTCAGTCGTGCCGCGCCGCGGCCCTGGTGGCCGGCGGTGGCAAGGGGTGCAGTTGGGGTTGCCTCGGGTTTGGGGACTGCGCCGAGGTCTGCGAGTTCGATGCCATCCATCTCGACCGCCACGGCCTGCCGGTGGTGACCGAGGACAAGTGCACTGCGTGCGGCGACTGCGTCACCGTCTGTCCCAAGGATCTCTTCAGCCTGCACCCGGTGAGCCACCGCCTTTGGGTGGCCTGCAAGAATCAGGAATTCGGGGACGAGGCGGAGCACCAGTGCCAGGTGGTGTGCACCGCCTGCGGGCGCTGTGCCCAGGACTCCCCGGAGGGTCTGATCGAGATCCGTAATAACCTGGCGATGATCGATTACGGCAAGAATGCCCTGGCCTCCAAGGTGGCCATCGAGCGCTGCCCCACCGGTGCCATCGTCTGGCTTGAGGCGGACGGCACCGTGATCAAGGGGCGCGATGCACGCAAGGTGGTCCGCAAGGGATCACTGCCCTTGAGCTGACGGCGATCCCCCCGCCCCGGGGCCGCACCCCGTCGATGGCCCACTGGTTACTGAACGACTGTACTTAGAGAAGGCCCATGTTCGGAAAGAAAGACGAGAAGCAGGTCAAGTACCCCGGCGTGCGCATGGCGATGGACGGAAACTCCGCCGTCATCCTGTGCGAGCGGGAGGCGTCCGATGCCGCAGGGGCCTATCCCATCACCCCCTCCACCCAGATGGGCGAGTATTGGGCCGAGGAGGTGGCCAAGGGTCACATCAATGTCTCCGGACAGCCCCTGATCTTCGTCGAGCCGGAGTCCGAGCACGCGGCCGCGGCGGTCACCGCGGGTATGTCCATGTCGGGCCTGCGGGCGGTGAACTTCTCCTCCGCCCAGGGCATCGCCTTCATGCACGAGTCGCTCTACGCGGCGGTAGGCAAGCGCCTGCCCTATGTGCTGAACATTGGGGCCAGGGCGATCACCAAATCGACCCTCAACGTCCATGCGGGTCACGACGACTACCACTGCATCGACGATACCGGCTTCTGCCAGATGTTCGGCAAGAGCGCCCAGGAGGCGGCGGATCTGAGCCTGATCGCGCGCAAGGTCGCCGAGCTGTCCCTCACCCCGGCCGCCGTGGGCCAGGACGGCTTCCTCACCACCCACCTGATCGAGCCCCTGCTGGTGCCCGAGCGGGAGCTGATCGCCGAGTACCTGGGCCGGCCCGACGACATCATCGAGTGCCCAACCCCCGCCCAACGGCTGGTCTACGGCGAGACCCGCCGCCGCGTGCCCATCCTGTGGGACGTGGACAACCCGGTGCTCTCGGGTCCGGTGCAGAACCAGGACGCCTATATGCAGTCGGTGGCGGGGCAGAGGCCCTACTTCTTCGACCACATCGAGGCGATCACCGACCGCTGCATGGACGAGTTTTACGCCCTCACGGGCCGGCGCTATCAGCGGGCCAGCGGCTATGGTCTCGACGACGCCGAGTACGTCATCCTGGGGCAGGGCAGCATGATCACCCAGGCGGAGGCGGTGGCCGACTACCTGCGGGAGACCCGCAGGCTCAAGGTCGGGGTGGTGAACCTCACCATGTGGCGGCCCTTCCCCGGGGATCGGGTGGCCCGCCTGCTCCAGGGCAAGCAGGGGGTGGCGGTGCTGGAGCGCACCGATCAACCCCTGGCGGAGGACCTGCCCATCATGCGGGAGGTCCGCGCGGCGCTGGCCAAGTGCCTGGAGAACGGCGCGGTGGCCAAGGGGGAATCCGTTCCCTATCCCGAGTATCCCGTCTATAAGCCGTCCGACATGCCGCGGCTCTACTCGGGCTGCTACGGACTGGGCTCCCGGGACCTGCAGCCCGAGGCCCTGATCGGGGCCGTGGAGAACATGCTGCCCTCGGGTCCCCGCCGTAAGTTCTTCTATCTCTCTGTGGACTTCGTGCGCGAGGCAGCGGACCCCAAGGACGAGATCCGCATCCAGCGTCTGTTGGACGCCTACCCCCGGATTGGGGAGCTGGCGGTGCGCGGCAGCGAGAACCCGAACCTCCTGCCCAAGGGGGCCATCACGGTGCGCATGCACTCGGTGGGTGGCTGGGGGGCCGTGACCACGGGCAAGAACCTGGCCATGACCCTCTATGACCTGCTGGGCTTCGATATCCGGGCCAATCCCAAGTACGGCTCCGAGAAGAAGGGCCAGCCGACCACCTATTTCCTGTCCGCCGCCCCAGAAGAGATCCGGCTCAACTGCGAATACACGTACGTGGACGTGGTGATGTCGCCGGACCCCAACGTCTTCACCCACTCAAACCCCCTGGCGGGTCTCAGCAAGGGTGGCGCCTTCATCATCCAGTCCTATCTGACGGACCCGGCGGAGGTCTGGGCCAGCTTCCCCTATCAGGCCCGCAAGGCCATCGTGGACAACGCCATCCGCTGCTTCTTCATGGACGGCTTCAAGATTGCCCGGGAGGAGGCCTCGGACCCCGAGCTGCAATACCGGATGCAGGGCAACGCCTTCCAGGGCGCCTTCTTCGCCGCCTCGCCCCTGATGGAGCGGGCGGGTCTCGACGAGGCGGGGCTCT
>JBLMWY010000066.1:0-19845 GCA_050257475.1 Bdellovibrio bacteriovorus | reverse complement strand
CGAGGACCAGGGGCTCCCACATCCGGGGGGTAGACATCAGACCGTGGACAAGGACCACGGGGGTCTTGTCCGGATCGAAGGGTTGGAGAAAGACGATGCGGGGGCGCCCCACGAAGTGACCCGGGCGCAGCAGATTGGCGATCCCCGCCCCCAGGCGCGGTCCAGTCACGCGGGTGGCGGTCAGGGGGGTCTCCAGGTCCATGGCCAGGGGCAGATCGCCGCGGTCCGTGCGGACGCGGTCGACCTGCCGCGGATCCGCAACTGCCGCCTCGCAACAGGCGTCGGTCGGCCCCTCGGGCAGGGCCACCAAGGTCAGGGGCAGCCGATAACCGGCACGCGGGGCGTTGGGGCCGTCGGGGGCCAGATGCCCTATCAGGGGCAACCCGAGGCCGGCCCGGTGGAGCTCCGGTCGGGTGAGGCGGGGGCGTGTGACTGGCTGGATGTCCGAGAAGTCCCTGGGCGATCGGATACCGGCGGACCCCTCGCCGAGGGGGGCCAGGGGTCGCTCGGAGGCGTCGCGCAGCAGATCGGGAAGGTGGGCCTCGGCGAGGCGTCGATAGTCTGCGGCCGCGCGGGCCCTGGCGCGCTCCCCTACCTGGGGCGAGGCGAGGGTCTGGATCGCGGCGTCGAGCTCGGCGCCGAGGGGGCGCTGCGCGGGTGCATGGAGGGACTGGCAGCCGGCCAGCGCGAGGCCGAGTAGGGTAGCGGCGATGCCGGCGGGCCCCCGCCGGGGGAATCGGCCGAGTCCGCTGGCGCGCGGCAGGGCTGGAATCTTCACTGGCCTTTAGCTCCCGCTTTGATTGATGTGGGGCGTCGACTCCCCCGGAGCGCGTCCCACGAGACCCGGGCCCCGAGAGGCCGACGGGCGCAAAGTGGGATTGCGCCCTCAATTGAGCTAGGATCGCGGCGGGATTTCAACCGTCTGGGATCTGTCCTTAGACCCGCCCGGCGCGTGTCCGCGCGAGGTGCTCGGGGCCTTCAGGGGCCCATGCCGGACGAATCGGGCCAGACCCCCGGCTCCATCCGCCAGCCGACAAAACAACTCCAACCGCCAAATGGGGCGAGGTGATCATGTTGAACAACATCGTCGACAGTCTGCACGGCTCCAAGATCGAGAGTCTGGCCAAGACCTTCAGGCGCCTCGGACGCCTCGGCTTCTGGCTGCAGGTGGTGCTTGGCTCCTTCCCGGTCATGCTGATGCTGTACATCTTCCTCTTCACCGGCAGCCTGAGCGTCTCAGGGACCCGCGCCGGGTTACCCCTGGTGGAGTACCTCACCATCCTCAACCTGCTCGTGCTCCTGTTCACCACCATCTGGTTCTACCGCTATCCGGCCCTGGGGCGGCGTCTCCTCGACCCCGGGACCCGGCCGAGCGAGTCCAGCGTCCTTCGTACCGTGTGGATCGGCCTGGTGGCGAGCAGTCTCGGGGCCATCTTCTCGATGATCGTACTGATCCTCGAGGTGGGTCAGCTCCTGTTCTACTTCCTGGCGGCACCCCAGGGGGGCATCCCCGCCATCCAGACCACTCCGGGCAGCGTGGGAGGGGCGGCGAGCTGGGTCTCCACCGTTGACCTGGCGAGCCTGATGGCCTTGCTGTTGACCCTGACGGCGGAGGTGATCGCCCTGGTGCTTGGGCTCTGGCTGCTGTTCCGCACCTCCCATACCGCGGCCGATTTCCCCCAGCCCGAGGAGGCCTGAGGGTTGGCCCGGGGCCGAGGCCTCGGGCCCAGCGCCGCCCGCCGATGGCATCGTCGTCCCGACCCCTGGGCTCCCCCCGGCGCTTCTCGGGGAGACGTGCCCTCGTGGTGGCCTTGCTGATCCTGGCCGCCGCAACGGCCCTGTGGATCGGCTGGGCGGAGGACCATCCCCGGGAGGAGCGCCGGCTGCGGGACCTGGTTCAGGATCGGCTCCAGACCTGGTTCCCGGAGCAGATGGCGCCGGATCCCGGCTGGCATGGGATCCACCTCAGGGTGGGCCCGCCGTCGCAGCGGGGGATTGGCGTGGTGCTGATCCATGGTCTCGATGAGCCGGGGGTGATCTGGGATGACCTGGTCCCCAGGCTTGAGGCCGCCGGCTACGCCACCTGGGAGTTTCGCTACCCCAACGACCAGGCGATCGACCGCAGCGCGGCCTACCTGGCGGGCTCCTGGGCGGCATTGCCCGCCGAGCGTCCCGTGGTCCTCATCGGCCATAGCATGGGCGGGCTGGTGGCCCGCGAGTTCGTCTCCCGCTGGCGTCACCCGGTGGCTGAGGCACCCCTGGTGAACGGGGCCCCAGTGGCGGGGGTCATCCTGGCCGGTACGCCTAATCAGGGCTCCGAGTGGGCGCGCCTGCGGGTTTGGCTGGAGCTGCGGGACCAGTTTCCCACGGTCCCGGGGCGGCGCTACTCCCTGTTCGCGGCGCTGCGCGACGGAACCGGGGCGGCCAAGGTGGACCTGCGCCCAGGCAGCGACTTCCTGCGGGAGCTCAACGCGCGGCCTTGGCCCGACTCAGTGCCCATCCGGCTGATCGGTGGCCGTCTGGTGGCCCCGCCCGAGACCTGGATCGCCGGCCTTGACGCCATCGTCGCGGAGACCGGCTCGGAGGAGCTGCGACAGCGGCTTCAGGGCTGGTGGTCGCAGGTCGGTGAAGGGGTCGGGGATGGAGCCGTGTCCCTGGAGTCCCTGCGCATCCCCGGCGGTCCCGAGCCGCTGGTGGTAGACGCCTCCCACCGGGGGATACTGGCGCGGCTGTTGCCCGGAGACCCGGAGCCGCCGGCCATCCCCCTGATCCTCGACACCCTCGCGGAGTGGGACAGGGCCGGCCCGAGGGGCTATGCTCCTGAGCGCGAGGGCCCGACTGGGAGAGGACCCTGAGGTGCTGCGACTTTGCTCACAGGGTCGCGGCTGCCGGGCGGCCGGCCCGCCTTGTCGACGGGCCCGGTGGCGGCGCCGGAATCCGCGCTCCCGGCCCAACGTCTGACGGGGCTCGGCCGGCCCCACATGCTATCCGCAACGGATCTCCATGGACACCCAAACACTCATCGACGCCTTTGAGCACCTGGACACTTGGGAGGAGCGTTACGAGCTCATCTCCGAGCTGAGCCGAGAGCTTCTGCCCCTGACCAATTCCGATCGGATCGATGCCAACCTGATCAGGGGTTGCGACACGCGCACCTGGCTTACCGGGCAATTGGTCCCGGGCACCGAGTCCCGGCTGGAGTACCGGGCGGCGGCGGAGGGGCCCCTGGTCCAGGGACTGGTGGCCGTGCTGCTGATGCCATTCCAGGGAAAGTCTCCGGAGGAGGTCCTGGCCACCGATCCCTATCCCTTCATCCGGCGTCTCGGACTCGATTCGGCCCTGAGCGCCAAGCGCCAGGCCGGGATGCAAGCCTTCATCGAGCGGGTCAAGGCCATCGCCGCCGCTTATCGCGGCGACCGCTGAGCGCCTGGCTCTGGGGACAGGGCCACGGCCAGCCGCCCCACCCCTAGCCAGGTCCCAGCCCCGCGGGACCATCCCCTGGCTGGGCCCGTAACATCCAGCGCACCAGCTCGGCCGCCCCGGTGGCCCCCTCGGGCGGCGCCCAGGGGGCGAAGTCCTCCGGTGCGACAGGGGCGAAGGGCCCCGGCTTACACTCGAAGATCACCGTGTCGGGTGCCAGGCAAACCAGCGCGTGCCAGGTACCCTCGGGGGACTCGAGCCCCTTGGATTCTTTATGGGCCCCGGCCTCCAGACGGCCGGTCACCCGCCCCTCGTTATCGAAACCGAGCCAGGCCGCCGCCCCTTTGAGCACGAGCAGCAGCTCCCACTTCGGCGGGCTCAGGTGCCGATGGGGCCGGAAATAGGTCCCCGGCTGGAGGGCGATCAGCATCCGCTGGATGGGGTCCTGGTGGGAGGCGTGGATCAGGTGGTGGGCCCTCCGCCGCGGGGCCTCCTCCGCCTCGCGGCAGAGGGCGGCGAACAGTCGGTTGTCGATCGGTTTCATGGCGCTTCGTCCTGGGGTTTCGGGAGACGGTGCCCCGCGCGCGGCGCGCACCGGGCCCCCGGTCCGGTTTGTTGAAAAAGGGCATTTGGTCCGCGAGTGAACGCGAACACTGCGAAACAAGTAAACCTTCAAGCACCGGGCGAGTGATCCATGGTCTCGCGCTGTGGTTGAGCGGTACGACCACCGCAGTCCTCCGCCGTAGTTGACGTTCGTCGCGTTTCTCGCGGACGCATTGCCGAATTTGGGATGATCCTTGCCGCGGTGGGCGCGGTGGCCAGGCCTCGGGATCGGCGGCGACCGCCTCGAAGGAGATACGGATCCTGAGGCCGGCCGGGTTCGCGGACCCTATGGCGCGAGGGTCGGGACGGGGTACCCTAGGGACCATGTGGCGCTTTGTCCTTGCCTGGCTGCCGATGGTGGCGATCGCCGTCGCTAACGGTCTGCTGCGCGAGGCCTGGTACGGCCCGCACCTCAGTGAGCTCCAGGCCCACCAGGTCTCGACCCTCGGCGCGCTTCTGCTCCTGGGGCTTTACATGGCGTGGGTGATCCGGCGCTGGCCGCCGCGCTCCCGTGCCCAGGCCTTCGCCGTTGGTGGTGTCTGGCTCGGGCTCACCCTGGCCTTCGAGCTGCTCTTCGGGCATTACGTGGCCGGTCATTCCTGGGCCCGGCTGGCCCAGGACTACGATCTGCTCGCTGGCCGCCTCTGGCCGCTGGTGCCCCTGTGGGTGGCGGTGGCGCCACCGCTCCTGTGGCGGCGACGCTGAAGGCGGGGCACCGATGCCTGTGGCCGGCAGCCGCGCGCGGTCAGGGCGCCGCGCCCGCGCGGATGCCCTCGATGAACGCGATGAAGGCCGGGCGCTGGGCGGTGACGAGGTCGGCGGGCCCGTGGAGCTGGGGATAGAGGTTGCCGTCCGGTGTCTCCACCAGGGCGGCCAGCAGCATGCGGTCGGGTAGGGCCTCGCCGCTTTGCCCCATGCCGACGTTGCGCGCGTAGCTTCCCCGCAGCTCCACCAGGGTTGCGGGCATGGTCGACTTCAGCGGCGTGACCACGGGCTCGACGGGTTTCCCCTCGGGGCCCCTGAACTGGGACGCCCAGCGCTCCAGGTTGGCGTCCAGGGAGCCACCCTGGCCGGGCCCGAAGTAGTAGACGACGAACTGGGCGCCTTCGCCGCCCCCAGCGCCGGGAATGTCGAACTGCAGGAGCCGCATGGTGCTGCTCGGCTGGGTGCCGACCCATTCCGAGGGCACTTCTGATGTCAGGCCGGAGAAGCTCACCGTCTGGCCTGCGGCCCAGGCGAGCCCGGCCGTCAGCAGAAGGGAGGCCGCGAGGAGGCGTCTGTGGGGCATGGGTATGGTCTCAGGTGGTGGTGTGTGGAGGAGCCTACCCGAAGGGCGCCCCGTTGGCGACTCCTGTGGCCACCCGTCGTCCTTCACCCGATCAGGTTGCACACCCGAGCGGCCGCTCGCCGCACGATCCCAATCCCGACCTGGCGCAAGCCGCTGCGCCCCATTTCTGGAGGACGCCGATGTCTCTGCTTTCAGATCCATCCCTATTGAAGATGCGGGGCTATGTGGACGGTCGCTGGTATCCGGAGCGCTCCACCGACAACCTCACCGTCAGGAACCCGGCCACGGGGGAGCTGTTGGCGGAGATCCCGGTGTGCGGCGCGGCGGAGACCCAGGAGGCCATCGCCGCCGCCGAGCGGGCCCTGCCGGCCTGGCGGGCGCTGACCGCCGCGGAGCGCGCGCGGCGATTGCGTCGCTGGTTTGAGCTGATGCTGGAGACCCGGGAAGATCTGGCCCTCCTGATGACGGCGGAGCAGGGCAAGCCCTTGACGGAGGCGCGGGGTGAGATCGCCTATGCGGCGTCCTTCCTGGAGTGGTTCGCGGAGGAGGGCAAGCGGACCTATGGGGACTTGATCCCATCGCCGCAGGCGGATCGGCGAATCCTGGT
Organism: Bdellovibrio bacteriovorus; assembly: GCA_050257475.1. Taxonomy (GTDB): domain Bacteria; phylum Pseudomonadota; class Gammaproteobacteria; order Chromatiales; family Chromatiaceae; genus Thiodictyon. The sequence goes on along the minus strand of JBLMWY010000066.1, from coordinate 13,927 downwards.
GCTCAAGGAGCCGGTTGGCGTATGCGCCGCCATCACCCCGTGGAACTTTCCCTCGGCCATGATCACCCGCAAGGCGGGCGCGGCCCTGGCCGCGGGCTGCACCCTGGTGGTGAAGCCCGCGGAGCAGACGCCCCTCTCGGCCCTGGCGTTGGCCGAGCTTTCGGCGCGGGCCGGCATACCCCCAGGGGTTTTCAACGTGGTGTGCGGCGACCCTCTGGTCATTGGGGCCGAGCTCACCGGGAGCTCGGTGGTTCGCAAGCTCTCCTTCACGGGCTCCACCGAGGTGGGGCGGCTGCTCATGGCCCAATGCGCCCCCACGCTCAAGCGGCTTTCGCTGGAGCTCGGCGGCAACGCCCCCTTCATCGTCTTCGACGATGCGGACCTGGAGGCCGCGGTGTCCGGGGCCCTGGTCTCCAAGTACCGTAACTCCGGTCAGACTTGCGTGTGCGCCAACCGCTTTCTGGTGCAGGCCGGCATCTACGACGCCTTTTCGGCGGCCCTTGGGGAGGCGGTCGGGACCCTGAAGGTGGGCGCCGGCCTGGATCCGGATGTCAGCCAGGGTCCCCTGATCGATAAGGCGGCACTTGCCAAGGTCGAGGGGCTGGTGGCCGACGCGGTGGGGAAGGGCGCCCGGGTGATGCGGGGAGGCCACCGCCATGCCCTTGGCGGCACCTTCTACGAGCCAACCGTCCTTTCTGATCTGACCCCGGCGATGCGCCTGGCTCGGGAGGAGATCTTCGGGCCCGTGGCGCCCCTGTTTCGCTTCGACGACGAATCGCAGGCCATCGCACTGGCCAACGACACCGAGTATGGGCTCGCCGCCTATCTTTATTCCCGAAACCTCGGCCGCGTCTGGCGGGTCAGCGAGGCCCTGGAGTACGGCATGGTGGGAGTCAACACCGGGATCATCTCCACCGAGGTGGCGCCCTTTGGTGGGGTCAAAGGGTCCGGATTCGGGCGGGAGGGCTCCCGCTACGGGATCTCGGAGTATCTCGAGATCAAGTACCTGTGCCTGGCCGGGATTTGAAAGGGCTGCCGCCCGCCCGCAGAGCAATGGGGATCGAGAAAAAGGGTAGCCCCCGGTCATGGAGGAGCGAAGGGGTACGCATCACGACCCCTGTTCTGGAGGTCCCGCCCATGGCGCGAGGTCACAGTACGCGGCCGACGGGTGTTTTGCGTGCGCCGCGGCAATTTCGTCGCATATTTTCGTCCACCAGAGACGGCAAGCTCTGCGACAATAGGACCCTGCCTTCCGACGGGGGACCCGCGTGGCCCCCATCCAGGTCCATCCACATCAAGCTGACCAGAGAGGTACGAGGGAGCCATGGCATCCGACACCAAGAAGTACGTATTCGCCTTTGAGGAGGGTGACGGCAAGGACAAGAAGCTCCTCGGGGGCAAAGGGGCCAATCTCTGCGAGATGACCCAGATCGGGCTCAACGTCCCCCCGGGGTTCGTGATTTCCACCGAGGCCTGCCTGGAGTATCTGTCCGCGGCGGACCGCAAGCTGCCCCCGGGTCTGCTGGACCAGGTCCATGCCCAGATGCGGGCCCTGGAGGAGAAGACCGGCAAGGGCTTCGGTGACCCGGAGAACCCACTCCTGGTCTCGGTGCGCTCGGGCTCGGCCATGTCCATGCCGGGCATGATGGACACCATCCTCAACCTGGGCCTCAACGCGGCCACCCTGCAGGGTGAGATCCGCTCCACGGGCGATGCGCGCTTCGGCTACGACGCTTACCGGCGCTTCATCCAGCTCTTCGGCAAGGTGGCCCTTGGGGTGTCTGACACCTTGTTCGATAAGCAGTTCGAGGAGGTCAAGAAGGCCTGCAACGCCAAGCAGGACGTGGATCTCAGCGGCACCGACCTGAAGGAGGTCTGCGAGCGCTTCCTGAAGGTGGTGGAGGAGGCCACAGGCCGGCCTTTCCCGGAGGACCCTTATCAGCAGCTCGAGATCGCCATCAAGGCGGTCTTCAACTCCTGGATGGGAAAGCGGGCGGTGGACTACCGCAAGCAGTTCAACATCACCCCGGACATGGCCAACGGGACCGCGGTCAACGTGGTCACCATGGTGTTCGGTAACCGGGGGGACGACTCCGCAACCGGCGTGGGCTTCACCCGCAGCCCCGCCACCGGCGAGAACAAGCTCTACGGCGAGTACCTGGTCAATGCCCAGGGCGAGGACGTGGTGGCCGGCATCCGCACGCCCAAGCCCATCGACAGGCTCCAGGTGGAGATGCCGGAGCTCGCCACCCAGCTCGACCGGCTTCGGGACCGACTGGAGAGCCACTACCGGGAGGTTCAGGACTTCGAGTTCACCATCGAGCGGGGCACCCTCTACTGCCTTCAGACCCGCAACGGCAAGATGAATGCCACCGCCATGGTGCGCACCTCGGTGGAGATGGAACGGGAGGGTCTGATCAGCAAGCGCGAGGCCCTGCTGCGCATCAAGCCGGATCTCCTGGAGCAGATGCTCTTCCCCCGTCTGGACCCCAAGGTGAAGGTCAACGCCGTGGCCCAGGGCCTGCCGGCCTCCCCCGGCGCCGCCTCAGGGATCGCCGTGTTCGACGCGGACCGCGCCGAGCAGATGGGCAAGGACCTGGGCCAGAAGGTGATCCTGGTCCGCGAGGAGACCAAGCCCGAGGACATCCACGGCTTCTTCGCCGCCCAGGGTATCCTCACCTCCCGGGGCGGCAAGACCTCCCACGCGGCGGTGGTGGCCCGTGGCATGGGCAAGCCCTGCGTGGCGGGTGCCGAGGGAATCAGCGTGGACGTGGATCGGCGGGAGGCCATCGTCGGCGACACCCGCTTCAAGGAGGGGGACGTCATCACCATCGACGGCACCACCGGCAAGGTCTACCTGCGCGAGATCCCCACCGTGGAGCCCGACTTCACCCCCGAGCTCAGCACCCTGCTGGCCTGGGCGGACGAGGAGGCCAGGCTCAAGGTGATGGCCAACGCGGACACCCCGGACGACGCCCGCCGCGCCCTCAAATACGGGGCCGTCGGTATCGGTCTGGCCCGTACCGAGCGTATGTTCAACGACCCGGAGCGACTGCCTATCGTCATCGAGATGATCGTGGCGGAGACCCCGGAGCAGCGCCAGGCCGCCCTGGACCGGCTGCTGCCCCTGCAGCGCAAGGACTTCAAGGAGCTGTTCGAGGTGATGTCGCCCAACCCGGTGACCATCCGGCTCCTGGACCCGCCCATCCATGAGTTCCTGCCGAGCGAGCATACCCTGGAGCGGGAGATCGATGAGCTGAAGAGCCTTGCCATGGCGACCCGGGGCATGAATGTGCTGGCGGGGGCCATGGGGCTGCTGCATACCCCCGACAAGCTGCGTCACGACATCGACTCCATGCGCCGGGCGGTGGACGCCTCCATGGTGGAGGAGGCGATCGGCAAGAAGGAGGCCATGCTCAAGAAGGTGCGGGCCCTCTACGAGACCAACCCCATGCTGGGTCATCGCGGCGTGCGCCTAGGGATCACCTTCCCGGAGATCTACCAGATGCAGATCCGGGCCATCCTGGAGGCGGCCGCCGAGTGCTCGCGGATGGGCATCGAGGTGCACCCCCAGATCAAGGTGCCCCAGGTCTGCACGGCCCAGGAGCTGAAGAAGGTCAAGTCCTTCGTGGACGTGATCCACGAGGAGATCACCCAGCGCTACGGACACCCGGTGAGCTTCAAGTTCGGCACCATGATCGAGGTGGTGCGGGCCTGCATGCGCGCCGAGTCCCTGGCCAAGGAGGCGGAGTTCTTCTCCTTCGGCACCAACGACCTGACCCAGGCCACCTTCTCCTTCTCCCGGGAGGATGCGGAGAACAAGTTCCTGCCGCTCTACAACCAGTCCGGGATCTTGCAGGACAACCCCTTCGAGGTGCTTGACGTCAAGGGGGTGGGCAAGCTCATGCAGCTCGCCGTGGAGTGGGGGCGCTCGGTGAAGCCCCACCTGCACGTGGGGATCTGCGGCGAGCACGGCGGGCACCCGGAGTCCATCGCCTTTTGCCACAAGGCGGGGCTGGACTACGTGAGCTGCTCGGGTCCGCGGGTGCCGGTGGCGCGCCTGGCGGCGGCCCACGCGGCCCTGCTGGATCAGGACTGAGGTACGCGGCCGGCGGCGGCAGGGAAGTGCGGCCGGCCTTATCTTCCGCGGCCCGGGCTGCCTGGGGGCACTGCCCCTGAGTCGGCCTGGGCCCTTGACCCGGCAGACGTCGAGGCGAGGGGGCAGGGGCCCCCAAGCCATTGATCCCAGTCGTCGTTCGCCGCCTCGATCCGGGCCAGCGTCTGCGCCAGGCTGGTCAGCCAGGCGTCCGAGCACAGCGAGACCCAGGCATCCGCATCCGCGAACCAGGGGAGTCCCCAGTCCGGTGGATCCTCGGGCTTGGTGGGGAGGGCGCAGTCGAGCTCCAGGATCCCATCCCCCAGCCACTGGGCCTTGCCCCCCAGGCGTCGCGCCAGTCGGCGCATGGCCGCGTTCTCCGCGAGGACCTCGCAGCGAAAGTGGCGGATGCCCTGAGCGCGTGCCGCACGGATGAGTTGGGCGAGCAGCCCGGCGCCGATCCCCTGCCCCTGGGCTTGGTCCAAGACAGTCAAGGACAGCTCCGCGGTCTCTGAGCGGTCGGCAAGACGCACGCAGCGGGCGAATCCAAGGGCCTCTCCCTCCCGTCCACGGGGGTCGATCCGCACCGCCGCGAAGGCGATGTGATCGCGACCGTCGGCCTCGGCGTAGAAATCAAGCTCGGCGGGTGGCAGGCTCGGCTTGACCCCAAAGAAGCGCAGGCGCCGGGACTCGGGGGATAGGGTCTCGAAGCAGGTGGCCACATGGTCCCGGTCGGCCGGACCCGAGGGCCGGATGCGACAGGTGGTGCCGTCCGCGAGGTGCAGGGTCGCAGGGGTATCGGGGGTCAGTCGGTCGTCAGAGGTCATCAAGAGCCTCCTGCCCTGAGGGCAGTGGCAGGCCGCGCGGGCGCGCGGTCTAGGAGGCCCCTATTGTGCGCTGCACAAAAACACGCTGACAAGTGGCACCGTGGGGGCGCGGTGGCCCCGGGAGCCACTCACCCGCGGGCGCGCGTCACCCCGTCCTTAGACGCCTGATTCCGCCCTTCGGTGGGTCTGGCGGCAGGTGTCCCGGCACTCCCAATAGCGGTTGGTGCAGTAGCCGTAGTTGTTCTCGGAGCAGCTCCACCAGGGATAGCCGCACTTCTCCATGCTGGAGGCGTTGCAGCGCCGATAATCACGGAGCCTCTGGCTGTAGCCCGCCTGGCATTGGGCATAATCGAAACGCGCGTCGTCGTCGCAGGCAACCTTGGTGGCCTGGCAGCGGTTGATGCAGGCGTTCTCCGCAACGTTCGTGGCGATCTGCTGGGGCAGGGTCTCGTCCAGCACGAGGGGATGGGTGCAGCCCACGAGGAGGCCCCCGAACAGGCCGGCCACGAGGAGGAGGGGGCTCGCTGCGGTGCGCTGGGGGTGGAGTCGCGGCTTTGGCAGCATGAGCATCATCCGAGCTGGGTTGGATGTCGAGGGCCAGGGGCGGGTCGGCGTCGCCTGACCTGTGGGCCCGGGGCGGTGGCGTCGTGCCCCTGGCCACCGGGCTCGCCCCATCATGAAGGATCGCGCGGGGCAAAACCGAGCGGCGGGTCAAGCAATTCAGGTTCTCCGCGGCGAGAACTGGCAGTCAAATCGACGGCGAAGAAGGGGCTAGACTCGCCACGTCCGGGGTTGTTCCGTGGGCTATCGCGGCCAGGCAGGCGGCGACCTTGGCGGTTCTGGCGGACAATCTAGGAGAATGCTGATCCGATGTCACCCTGGCACCTGATCGGCGCGCTTCCCTGGTCATCAACGCATCGGCCCCTCGACTTGGGGCATTCGCGGAGGGCGAGACGCGTGTTTGGATCCCCCTGGAGACTCTGTCTGGCCGGCGCGCTGGCCTTGTCCTGTCTACCCCTGGGCGGCTGCGGCTTGCTGCTACCCGGTCACGCCGGGGGGATCAGCACCTCGGTGTCGCCCGAGGACTATGGGGACCGGCTTTGCCGCCACCTGGACCTGGAGGACTACCCGGCCTGCCTGAGTCAGGTGCTGGATTACTTCGACGAGCCCCTCGCGGACGACATTCCGGCTGGACAGAGCACCTCGGGTCCCTTCGCGGTGGCCATGGACGGGGGCCTCTACATGGGGACCTACCAGTCGCTGCCCCCCTTCTCCGCCAGCTTTCGAGTTTCCAACGGGGCCAACGCCTGCCGCGGCTCCTATAACGGACTGACGGGGTCCCAGGATGCCCTGTTCGACGTCTACTGCGACGACGGCCGGGCGGGCTGGGCCGACATCATCCTGGACACCGACGGGCGCAACGGCATCGGTCAGCTCACCCTGAACGACGGCACCAAGGGGGATATCGTCTTCGGCTACAAGCCGCTGGGTCGTGCCGATCCCTATCCCTTTGGTGACGTCTGGCTGCCGCGCGCTTCGACCGAGCGCGAAGCCGCGCGCGGCTTCGGGGACTAGCCGCCGGCGTTGCGCGGTAGCGGGACTCAGCGGACCTGGGCCACCGGGTTCTCGAGGGCGCCGATCCCCTGGATCTCCACCACCACCCGATCCCCCTCCGCCAGGAACCGCGGTGGGTTTCGGGCGACCCCGACCCCCGGTGGGGTGCCGGTGAGGATCAGGGTGCCTGGCAGCAGGGTGGTGTCTCGGCTCAGGAAGGCGATCAGCTCGGCGACGGAAAAGATCATGTCGCCGGTGTGCCCTGTTTGCACCTGATCGCCGTTAAGGGTGCAGGTAATGTTGAGGGACTGGGGGTCTGGGATCTCGTCGGCGGTCACCAGGACGGGACCCAAGGGGCAGAAGCCGTCGAAACCCTTGCCCCGGATCCATTGGCCCGCGCCGCCGTGGCGCTGCCAGCGGCGGGCGGAGACGTCGTTGGCGCAGGCGTAGCCAAACACATGGTCGAGGGCGTTGGCCGCTGAGACGTCTCGGGCCGTCCGCCCGATCAGGACCGCCAGCTCCGCCTCGTAGTCTACCTCCGGCCCATGCTCGCAGGCCCTAGGCAGGGGGATGGGGGCTCCGGGGCCAGAGACCGCGGTGGTGGGCTTCATGAACACCACTGGATTGTCCGGGATCTGGGCCCCGGTCTCCTGCGCATGGGCACGGTAGTTGAGCCCGATGCCGAAGATGTTGACGGGCTCGACGGGGGCCAGCCAGCGGGCGACCCGGAGGATCTCGCCGGTATCATGGATGTCGGCATAAAGATGGCCGGCGAGGCGCGAGGCGTGGCCGGCGTCGATGGGCGTCCCCAGGTGGATGGATCCATGGGGGTCCTGAAAGCGTGCGATCTTCACTGTCTGACTCCCTCGATGGGCGGTCTCGCTGGCCGGCGCCGCAGCCCCGGCGACCCCGGGATACTGAATCCGCCGGCGCCCGTCGGGGCCACCGGCCGCTCAGTCCTCGGCTTTCCCCAGCCATCCCTTCAGGGCCTGGACCAGGGCCTCGGCTTGGGCGCGGCTGGAGATGTTGAACTTGGACTGCTGGCGATAGTCGCCGCCGCGCTTCTGGTAGCGACGAATGCTGTACTTGTCCGGCCCGTACTCGCCCTTGACGCGGTCCCAGTCCTGATAGCGGAATAGGATCGTGGTCCAGCTCCCCTTGGACAGGATCACCTTGTCCAGCTCCCGGGTGGTCTCCACACCGTCTTCCGTGTAGGAGACGGTCAGGTCCTCGGCCTTCTCGCTCATCGTAGCCCCCCTGTCTCAAGGTCTTGCGGATCCGCCCTCGGCGTGTCTGCCGGGAGCCGGGCGCCATATTGCCTAAGTGTCGCGATGATATCCCGCGCGTGGGAGGTCCCCGGATCCAGGTCCTGGGCCAGGGACAGGGGCGTGCGACCGGCCCCATCTGGCCGGTTGACGTCCGCCCCCCGCTGCAGCAGGCGTCGCGTCGTCTCCAGATGGCCGAGGCGGACCGCCAGATGCAGGGGTGACTCACCCTGGGCATCGGGGCGGTTGGGATCGGCGCCACGGCGGATCAGGAAGTCGAAGGCATCCCGATCGGAGATCCCGTCCCTCACGAGCGCCAGCAGGGCCGCCTGGGGCTCGAGCGGCACCCCGTAGCCCAAGAGGAGCTGCGCCACCTTGGTCTTGCCATGGGACAGCGCCAGGTCGAGGGGCGTCTGCCCCGCCAAGTTGGGGGCCACGAGATTGGCGCCGTTGCCGGCCAGCTCCCGGGCGATGCTCACCTGCCCAGCCCGGGCCGCGACGTGGAGGGGAAGATCCCCATTGGGGTCGGGCTGATTGAGATCGGTGCCCCAACGGATGTGGCGCTTGATCTGCTCCAGGTCGCCCACTTGGATGGCCCGGTAGAGACTGATGGTGGGCTGTGGCGGTTCGCCACATCCCACCAGGGCCAGGGCGAGGAGCAGAAGGGCCAGTATGGGCAAAGGCTTCATGTGACGCCCCGGTCGGCGCGGGCAGGCTTGCGGGATAGCCTCGGCCCCCGAGGGCCCGTTGCTGCCCGAGCGAATGGACCCGGATGGTAAGACGCTAGATCACGACCCGCAACCCGCCGCCATAAGCCACTGCCGAGCGTCAGCGGCGCGGGCCCTGCACACGGCGCCCCCGTGCTACCCTAGGCCCATGCTCTGGAAGCTGCTTCTCACGGCCGCCGTCATCCTGGGCGCCTACCTGGTCATTCGCGCCCGCATGCGCCAGCCGGAGCACTCGGCACCCGAGCGCCGGCCCAGGCTACCTCGCGGATTTGCGCGCACCCTCGCCTATGTCCTGGTCGGGCTCAGCCTCGGCGGGACCGGCTTCTACCTGATCCACTCCTGGAGCGGGGGCCGCGAGGTCCTCCGGGTTCAGGTGGTCAACGCCAACACCGGGGTGGCCATCGACTATCTGGCACGCCGCAAGGACATCGATGGGCGCGGCTTCCGCACCCTGGAGGGCCAGGTGATCCGGCTGGCAGACGTGGAGCGGATGGTCCTCTCCCCAGCCGCCCCCGAGACCCCTCCCTGAGCCCGAGCGGTCGAGGCGGGCCCAGGTCCCTGGGAGAGCGCCGCCGGACTCACTCGACCTTGATCTTGATCTTCTGCGAGATGACCGGTGGATCGAAGGGGACATGGTTCTTGTCACCCAGCATGAGCTGCAGGGTATGCTCGCCCCTGGGCAGGGTGATCTCGGCCTCCGTCTGACCGCCGCCAAAATGCTTGATCTCCGGCCCCAGGGGTTGATCCAGGGGCGGCAGCTCCGCGACGTCAATTAGGAGGTGATGGTGCCCGGTCTTGGGTAGATCAGCCCCCGCGGGCGCGACCCCCATGCCCGATAGCCCGAACTGAACCTTGAAGGTCTGGGGGACGGTTTGGCCGTCCTGGGGTGCAATGATGTAGACGCGGGCGCCCTCGGGGGCGGGGGTCCGCTCGGCCCATGCAGGGCTTGTCAGGAGGGCCCCGCAGAGGGCCAGGACAGGGGCGAGGGCGATGGATCGTCTGCTCAGGTTCATGGTGGTCTCTCCGGGCTGCTGGTGGTGGGCCTGTTCCGGTGCGCCGGGTTCTGGGACGCCGGTCGTGGCTGAAACATCTGGAGTGCCAGGGGCCATTTCAACCGCTGTCATGCTGGATGGTGCGCTGGTTTGGCAGGGCGAGTATGATCGTATGGAACTTCGTAATATCGCGGCTCGGGTCATCGGCCGCCGGAACGTCTCTGGAGTCCGTGGCCGCTCCCGCCGCTCCTCGCTCTCATCCAGGCGATCCCTCCCATGGCGCACATTCCCGATGGAGTCCTTGGGGCACCGATCCTGCTGGCCGGGGCCCTGGGCTGTGCCGGGCTCCTGGCGGTGGCCCTGCGCCGCCTCGACTATGAGCATCTGCCCCAGGCGGCGGTGCTTTCGGCGGCCTTTTTCGTCTCGTCCCTGATCAGCGTGCCTCTGGGCCCGAGCAGTGTGCATCTTTTGCTCAACGGGCTCATGGGGCTGCTGCTGGGCTGGACCGCGGTGCCGGCCCTGCTGGTGGCCCTCACCCTGCAGCTTGTCTTTTTCGGCCACGGGGGGCTCGGGGCCCTGGGGGTGAACACCCTGAACATGGCCCTGCCCGCGCTCGTCTGCGCCTTTCTGCTGCGCCCACGGCTCGCGCGGTCGGGGCCCGGCGCGACCTTCTGGATTGGTGCTGTAGCGGGTGGGATGGGTGTTCTGCTCACCGGGATCCTGGTCGCCCTGACCCTGGGACTGAGCGACCGCGCCTTACTGCCGGCCGCCCAGGTTCTGGCCCTGACCTTCCTTCCCTTGGCCCTGGTGGAGGCCCTGATCACCGGCACCGTGGTGTCCTTCCTGGGCCGGGTGGACCCCGAGTCGCTCCCCCGGGAGGGCCTGGGTCGTGCCTAGGGTGCCTGGCGGCCTTTTGGTGATCCTGTCCCTGGTCGCCGCGCCGACCCTGGCCCACCAGATTCGGGTGTTCGCCTTCGCCGATGGGGACCGCATCGAGGGCTCTGCCTTTTTCGCCGGCGGGGGGGCCGCCAGCGGGGCCCACGTCCGGGTGCTGGATGCCCAGGGCGGACTCCTCGCCGAGCTCGAGCCAGACGGGGAAGGGGCCTTCGTCTTCCAGGCCAAGGCGCCGGTGGACCATCTGGTGGTGGCAGAGACGGCGGACGGACACAGGGCGGAATGGCGGGTCAGCGCCGCTGAGCTGGGACCGGGCTTCAAGGGGCCGCCGATCCAACCGGGGGCGGAGGGGGAGGAAGCGGTGCGCCCGGGGGATGAGCCCGCGGCCAACCTGGACCTCGCGGCCATGGTGGAGCAGGCCGTGGCGCGCCAGGTTCGCCCCCTGCGGGAAGAGCTGGCCGCGGCCCAGGCGCGGGCCGGGGTACGGGATGTCCTGGGCGGGATCGGCTACATCCTGGGGATCACCGGTCTGCTCGCCTGGTGGCGGTCGCGCCGACCGTCTGGTCCCCGATGAGCGCTGCCGAGCCGGGTCTCGAGCTGGGTGCCGGTGATGGCGGGGGCTGGCTCGCTCGCCGGGACCCGCGCCTGCGCGTATTGGCCGCGGTCGCTTTCGCCCTGGTCACCTTGGCCCTCGGGTCGCTCCCCGCCCTGTGCGGGGCCTTGGCGCTCGCCCTCTTCCTGGCTCTGGCGGGGGGGCAAGGCTTGGCACGGCTGGGGTGCCGCCTGGTCCTCATGGAGGGGTTTCTGGCGGTGCTTCTCCTGACCCTGCCGTTTACGGTCCCGGGCTCTCCGATCTTGGATCTCGGTCCCCTGGTGGCGAGCCGCGAGGGGCTGGTGCGGGCCTTCGTGATCCTGCTCAAGGCCAACACCGTGGTGCTGGCCCTGCTGGGTCTCGTGGGTGGGCTGGAGCCCGCGGTCTTCGGCCATGCCCTGGGGCGCCTGGGGGTTCCGCGGAAGCTGGTGCATCTGCTGCTGCAGACGGTCCGCCAGATTCATCTGCTGGGCCAGGAGCATCGGCGGCTCCGCCAGGCCATGCGGGCCCGCGCCTTCGTGCCGCGCAGCGATCGCCACACTTGGAACAGCTACGGCTGGCTGATTGGCATGCTCCTTGTGCGGGCCCTCGGGCGCTCCCGACGGGTCCTGGCCGCCATGCGCTGCCGGGGCTTCCGGGGGCACCTCTATCTGCTCGACACCCCAGCGTGGACCACCGGCGACAGCGCCTTCGCGGCGGCCCTCGGGATTGCCCTTGCCGCCTTTCTCACCTTGGGACAGCTCCCGTGACGGGCGGCGCACCGCTACCCGGGGCGGAGCCCCTGCTGGAGCTTCGAGGCGTCGGCTTCCGCTACGGCGGGCGTCCGGTCCTTGAGGGGGTCGACCTGCGCCTGGGGGCGGGGGAGCGGGTGGCGCTGATCGGACCCAACGGGTCCGGGAAGACCACCCTGTTGCACCTGCTGGTCGGGCTCCAGGTGCCGGCCGCTGGCGAGGTGACGGCCTTTGGCCGGGTCCGCCGGGTCGAGGCGGACTTCCACGACGTTCGCACCCGGGTGGGCCTTGTGTTCCAGGACGCGGATGACCAGCTCTTCTGCCCGACGGTCCTGGAGGACCTGGCCTTCGGGCCCCTCAACCTGGGGCGCAGTCCCCGGCAGGCCAGGGCCGACGCCGAGCGCACCCTCGACCTGCTGGGCCTCGCCGGCTTCGCCAATCGGGTGACCCATCGCCTCTCCGCCGGCGAGAAGCGGCTCGTGGCGCTGGGGACGGTGCTCGCGATGGATCCGCAGGTGCTGCTGCTGGACGAGCCCACCAACGGGCTCGACGAGGCGACCGAGGCGCGCCTCACCGACTATCTGGCGGCGGCCCCCCAGGCCATGCTCATCGTCTCCCACGATCGCCGTTTCCTGGAGCGCCTCGCCACCCGGGCCCTGGTGCTACAGGGTGGCCGGCTCGCGCAGGCCGAGATCCATCGCCATCCCCACAGCCACAGTCACAGCCATCTGCATATCCATATCCCTGGCGGGCCCGCCGAGCATGGGCCCGGGGCCCGGCCCCATGGGGATCATCATGCTGGGCATCCCCAGGACGAGGGTCTACCCTAGCCCGATTCGGGTACGGACGGCCGCCTGGCGGCCGTTATTCGTTCGCCGGTGGTCGGCTGCGGGGCGACCAGCCATCGAATAACATAGCGGCCCGGTGCCGCCGCGCGGGTATGGGGGATCTCATGGGTTGGGGCAAGCTGACGCGAGCCTGGTGTCTGGTGGGCTCGCTTACGATGGCGAGCCTCGCATGGGCGGGCCCGGTGCGGATCTTTGTGGGTGTTCCGCCGCTTCAGACCTTCGCGGAGCGGGTTGGGGGGCCGCACGTAGAGGTCCAGAGCCTGGTCCAACCCGGCCAGAGCCCGCATGTCTATGAGCCCACGCCGAGGCAGGTGGCGGCCCTGGGACGGGCGGATCTCTATTTGGGGATCGGGATCCCATTCGAGACGGCCCAGCTCCCGCGCATCCGCGCCGCCAATCCGCGGCTGCGGGTGCTGGATGCCCGGGAGGGGGTCGACCTCCGCCCACTGGAGGCCCACGACCACGACGGGAGTTCTGGCCCTGGGGTCCAAGCCCAGGCGCACTCCGAACCGAGTGGGGTCGCCGCGGGTCAGGAGGCCCATGACCACGCCATGGAGCTGGATCCTCACGTCTGGACCAGCCCGCGGGTCGCCCAGCGCATCGCCCTGGGGATCCGCGACGCCCTGACCGAGATCGACCCGGCCAACGCCCAGGCCTACGGGGCCAACTACCAGTCCTTCGCCGCGGAGCTCGATGGGCTCGACCGGGACATCCGCGCCGAGCTCGCGTCCGTCGGCGTGCGCCGATTCATGGTCTATCACCCGGCCTGGGGCTATTTCGCCGACGCCTACGGGCTGGTCCAGGTGCCGATCGAGAAGGCCGGCAAGGAGCCGGGTCCGCGCTCCCTGGCCGCGCTCATCGATCAGGCGCGGCGCGAAGGGGTCAAGGTGATCTTCGTCCAGCCCCAGGTTGGGTCCAAGTCCGCCGAGCAGGTGGCGGCCGCTATCGGCGGGCGCGTGGTAGTGATCGATCCCCTCGCGGCGGACTATGTGGGCAGCCTGCGGCGGGCGGCCCGAGAGATTGCGGCTGCCGGCGCCCCCTGATGAGCAACCCGATCAACGAACAGAAGAGACCGCCCGGATGAAGACTCGACGGCTTGCCCTGGCCTGGGGTGGCGCCCTGCTGGCGTTTCCACTGATGGGCCTTGCTCACGAGGCGGTGGACGAGGGCTCGCGGGGACTGGGCGCCCATGTGCACGGACAGGGCAGGCTCGACCTGGCCCAGGACGGCGCCGAGGTGCACTTGCGTCTGGAGGTCCCGGCGGCAAGTGTCGTCGGTTTCGAGCACGTCCCCCGGCGCGACCTGGAGCTTGTGGCCCTGGAGAAGGCGGTGGCGGCCCTCAGCGACGGCCCCGCCCTGTTCAAGCTGAGCGCGGGGGCCGGCTGCGCCCTCGCCGAGGT
>JBLMWY010000065.1:0-3780 GCA_050257475.1 Bdellovibrio bacteriovorus | reverse complement strand
CGAGTCTGGACGGCCTGCTGGGGCGGCTGCTCCGCGAGACGCGGGCCCAGGACCCGCGGGAGCTGATGGACCCCATGCTGGCCCAGATGCAGGTCATGCCGGTGGATGGGCAGGTGGCGCTCGCGGTGGGGATGCTGGCCTCTTCCCAGGCCTTGGTTCAAGAGCTGGCCGTGCTGTTGCTCCTGCATCCCAACGCCCAGGTCCGGGCCCAGCTGCCGGGGCTTTACCGGCAGCCGGATTGTCTCGGCCACATCGGGCCCCTGGGCCTGCGCCGCCTCATCGGAGTGCGCAACTGGCTTCCGGAGCAGGAGCGTGCGGACCTGGATGGGCTCATCAAGGCGCTGCGGGTGTCGGGGGTCCAGAGCGCGCCACTAACGCCCGCCCAGCCCGGCACGGTCTACGCCTCCGGATTCGACGGCTCCGGCGCCCAGGGCACCTGGGTGGTGACCAAGGCGAAGCGGCACTATCGCATCGACGCGGTCTCGGTCAAGCAAGGGCTCGGCATCCGCGAGGTCTGGGGCGAGGGCGGATTCACCAAGCGCGAGATCGATGACAAGGTCCGCGGCATGACCGGCCGTGCCGGCGCCCTGCCGGTTCAACGCGACCTCGTTGCGCGCCTGGTGGCCCATTTCGTCGCGGTCGGCCTGGAGAAGGGGACCCCACCGCCGCCCCAACTGGTGGTCCTGAACGAGCTGATGGGGGGCGAGTATTGGAAACCCGAGGCGCTCGCGCTGGATGCGACGCTCGCCGAGCTGCGGGCCAGTGACCCGGCCGCCTTTAACCCGGCGCGCGTCCAGGAGGTGCTGGCCGATGCCCGTTATTGGCCGGATTATTCTTCCTTCGCGGTCTCTTGGTTCGAGGACGATGCCCGCGTGGAGGCGGTGTTGAGTGAGTCGGTGGGCACCGTTTGGGATTGGTTCCTACGCCTGCCGGTGTCCATCCAGGCGATCGTCGACAAGGTCCTCGAGCCAAGACGCGGTGTCTGGGCCGACTGGCTGCTATGGATGGCACTCTGGGCCAGGGCGGCCGAGAAGCGGGCGCCGCGTCCCTGGCAGGACTTCGCGATCATCGCCGAGGCCCTCCAGCAGGACAGACCGCTCCATCAGATCCCGTTGATGAGCGCCATCGCCCTGCGCACGGTCCAGTCCGCCTTGGGGTGGGCCCAGGCGCGCTAGGCCCTTTTGCTCGAATCGCACCGGATGCGGCCAAGGCTGCACGGCCGAGGGGCCTTGCAACCGAGGGTCCGCAGCAGCGCGACCCCCGGTGCGGTCCAAGTCGGAAACATCCAGACCCGAGGGCCGCAATGAGCCAAGAGATCCGTATCGGCGTGTCCGGCATGAGCTGCGCCGCCTGTGTCGCCCGGGTGGAGCGCGCCATCGCCCGGCAGCCCGGCGTGGAGTCGGCCACGGTCAATCTAGCGGCCCAGACCGCGGTGGTGCGGTTCGAGCGGGCCGAGATCCCCGCGCTGCTGGAGGCGGTGCGCGGCGCCGGCTACGACCCGGTGGTCGCGACCGCCACTCTCGCCGTGGGGGGCATGACCTGCGCCTCCTGTGTGGCGCGGGTCGAGCGGGCCATCCGGGCCCTGCCAGGGGTGGTCGACGCCACCGTCAACCTCGGGACCGAGTCGGCGACAGTGGCGTTTCTGCCCGACTCCCTGAGCCGGGAGCGCATGGTCCAGGCCATCCGCGAGGCCGGCTATGAGGCCGAGGCGGACGCACCGGCGGCCGACGCCCAGCAGGAGCGCCAGGCGCTCGAGCTGGCGGAGCTCAAACGGGACTTGCGTATAGCGGCGGCACTCACCTTGCCGCTGATCCTGATCAGCATGGGGCCCATGCTCCTGCCGGCGGCGGGGGAGTGGATGCGCCTGGTGTGGCCGCCAGCCGCTTGGGACTGGCTCCAGCTCGCCTTCGCCTCCTTGGTGCTCTTCTGGGCAGGGCGGCGCTTCCTGGTCCAGGGCTGGCAGGAGCTCCGGCACCTGGCACCCGGCATGAACAGCCTGGTGATGATCGGTGCCTCCGCCGCCTGGCTCTATTCGCTGCTCGTCCTGGTCGCGCCGGGATTCTTCCCGGCCGGGACTGCCCACCTCTATTTCGAGGCCGCGGCGGTGATCGTGACCTTGATCCTGTTTGGCCGCTACCTGGAGGCCCTGGCCAGGGGCCGCACCTCGGAGGCCATCCGCCGCCTGATGCGGCTCCAACCGAAAGAGGCTAGAATCCTGCGGGGCGACGCCGAGGTGGCGATCCCCGTCCAAGCGGTCGTGCCGGGGGATCTGGTCCTGGTGCGCCCCGGGGAACGACTCCCGGTGGACGGCGTCGTCCTGGACGGGCGGAGCTACGTGGACGAGTCCATGATCAGCGGCGAGCCGGTGCCGGTGGCCAAGGGGCCTGACGCCGAGGTGATCGGCGGCACGGTGAACCAGACCGGGGCCTTCCGTTACCGTGCCACCCGGGTTGGCGGCGACACCCTGCTGGCGCAGATCATCCGACTGGTGGAGGAGGCCCAGGCCGGGAAGCCCCCGATACAGCGCGTGGCGGACCGCATCGCGGCCATCTTCGTGCCCCTGGTCCTCTTGGTGGCCCTGGTCACCTTCGTCCTTTGGCTCGCGCTTGGACCGCCGCCTGAGCTGCGCTTCGCCTTCGTCGCCGCCGTCAGTGTCCTGTTGATCGCCTGTCCCTGCGCCATGGGGCTCGCCACACCAACGGCGATCATGGTGGCGACCGGACGCGGAGCGGCCATGGGGACCCTGTTCCGCCGGGGCCCAGCCCTGGAGACCCTGGCCCGGGTCGATACCCTGGTCCTCGACAAGACCGGCACCATCACACTCGGTAGGCCCACCCTGACCGAGATCCGCACCTTCGATCTCGCCGAGGACGCGACCCTGGCCCTGATTGCCGCCGTGGAGCGGCAGAGCGAGCATCCGATCGCTGGGGCCATCGTCCAGGCGGCGCAGGGGCGGGGGCTCCAAATCCCCCAGGCCGAGGACGCCGAGGCCGTGCCCGGTCAGGGCATCCAGGGCCGGGTGCAGGGTAGGGAGGTGGTGGTGGGCTCCGATCGCCTGATGGACCGGCTCGGGATCGATCTGGCCGATACGGCCGAGCAGGTTGCGGCGCTGGCGGCGGGCGGCGCGACCCCGGTCCTCGCGGCCGCGGACGGCCGGCTCATCGCCCTGCTCGCGGTCTCAGACCCGCCCAAGGCGAGCAGCCGTGAGGCCATCGCGGCCCTGCATGGGCTCGGGCTCAAGACCGCGATGCTGACCGGCGACAACCGCCGCACCGCCGAGTCGGTGGCGGCCGCCGTGGGCATCGAGCGGGTGATCGCCGAGGTCCTGCCCGACGCCAAGGCCGCCGAGGTCCGGCGCCTGCAGGAGGCCGGTGCCCGCGTCGCCTTCGTCGGGGACGGCATCAACGACGCCCCGGCCCTGGCCCAGGCGGATGTGGGCATCGCCATCGGCACCGGCACCGATATCGCCGTGGAGGCCGGGGACCTGATCCTGATGTCCGGGGAGCTCTCCGCCTGCGTCAACGCCATCGCCCTGGCGCGGCGGACCATGGGGACCATCCGCGTGAATTTCTTCTGGGCCTACGCCTACAATGTGGCCCTGATCCCGCTGGCCGCCGGACTCTTCTACCCTTGGACCGGCTGGCTCCTGAATCCCATGCTCGCCGCCGCCGCCATGAGCGTCTCCAGCCTGTTCGTGGTGACCAACAGCCTGCGGCTGCGCCGCTTCGCCCCGATCATCGATCCCGCGGGATCGCCTCGGGAGACACGGAACCATCCCCA
>JBLMWY010000064.1:0-8240 GCA_050257475.1 Bdellovibrio bacteriovorus | reverse complement strand
CCCCTTCTACTGCCCGGCCGATGAGAAGATCTATATCGACCTGAGCTTTTACCGCCAACTTCGCGAGCAGCTCGGCGCCCCGGGCGACTTCGCCCAGGCCTACGTGATCGCCCACGAGGTGGGCCATCATGTGCAGAACCTGCTCGGCATCTCCGATCAGGTGGAGGCGGCGCGCCGCCGGGTCGGCAAGTTGGATCAGAACCGCCTCTCGGTGATGCAGGAGCTCCAGGCCGACTGCTTCGCCGGCATCTGGGCGAACCACGCCCAGCGGGCCCGCCAGATCCTGGAGCAAGGGGACCTTGAGGAGGGACTAAACGCCGCCTCCGCCATCGGCGACGACCGCCTGCAGCGCCAGACCCGCGGCTATGTGACGCCGGACAGCTTCACCCACGGCAGCTCCGAGCAGCGGGTGCGCTGGTTCAAGCGGGGCCTGCTGGAAGGAGAGCTGACGGCCTGCGACCCCTTCTCCGCGACCGAGCTCTGAGGGCGGCCCGCGCACTGCCAGGGGTCCGATCACCACCCGGTCCCGGCGCGGCTCACAGCATCATCCAGTAGACCAGGAGCTGGACGCCGGTGAGCGGCGCCCCCACGGCGAGAAAGCGCCAGAATCCGAGGTGCTCGCCGCGCCGCTCCGCCGCCTGGGCCACGATCACGTTGCTCGCCGCCCCCACCAGGGTCAGATTGCCGGCAATGGTGCTGCCGGCCGCCAGCGCCAGCAGGGCCTGCGGCGATGAGCCCGCCGCCTCCATCACCGGCAGGGCGAGGGCCACCAGTGGCACGTTGGAAACCAACTGGCTGAGCAGGGCGCTACCCGCCAGGAGCAGCGGCACCTCCGTCTCCCAACCACCCTCGGCAGGCAGCCAGGACTGGACGACGCCGGTCTCCCACACCGAGCGCACCAGCACGAACAGGGCGGCGAAGAAGATCAGGGTGTGCCAGTCGATACGCGCCGTCACGCCCAGACGATCGCGACTCGCCAGCAGCACCGGGGCGCAGGCCGCAGCCGCCACCGCCCACAGGGGGACCTCGACTGCCGCCCCCAGGGCCGCCAGGGCGACCTTGACCCCGATGACCAGCCCCATGGCTCCAAGCCCCAAGGCAGCGAGCCGCGCCAGATCGGGATCCGCGAGCGCGGGCAGATCATGCACCAAGGCATCGCCGTGGAAATCGCGCCAAAAGGCCAGGCGCAGGGCGCCCCAGGCCAGCACCAGATTGATCAGGCTCGGCACGGCCAGGGTCCCGAGAAAGGCGAGAAACGGGCTCGCCAGGCCGCCGTGGAGCGCGATCAGCAGATTCTGAGGGTTGCCGATGGGGCTCATCACCGAGCCCGTGGTGATCCCGAACGCGAGGGCCAAGAGGAGCAGCCGGGGCGGCAGCCGGTGGGCACGGGCCAGGGCCAGCATCAACGGGGTCCCGATCACCGCCAGGGTGTCGTTCATGAGCAGCGCCGAGGCGAGCCCACTTCCGAGCAGGACCCCCAGGACCAGACCGTCGGCGCTGCGGATCCCACCCAGTAGCCGGGTGCTCACGCGGGCCAATAGCCCGCTCTCGGTCAGCGCCTGACCCAGGACGAAGACCCCGAACAGGAAACCGATCACCTCCCAATCGATGGCCTTCCAGGCCACGTGCCAGTGGATGCGCCCGCTCAGGAGCACCACCAGGGCACCGCCCAGCACGATCTGCCAGATGGCAAGCCGGAGCCCACCGAGGCGCCGGAAGGCGATCAGGGTCAGGACGGCGACGAGGGTCCAGAGGGGGAGGTTCAAGGTACGCCAGTGTCCTGGAGGTCAGACCCAGATCCGATCCGGGGTTCGCATCCACGGCCTCCTGGACGATCCAACGAAGACCGCGGCGGCCCCGGATCCTGAGCCGCGCGGCCCGGTCGACCCTTCTCACCCAGATCGAGGCCCCGAGGATCCGCGAACCGGCATGCCCCACAAGGGGCATCGATCAATCGACTAGGGGGCTATGGATCCGCCACCAGCGCACCCGCGCCGCGGGTGAGGCCAAATGGGATGACCGAGCGGCAAGGCACTGCCAGGCCTCATGCCCAAGGCCCCCTGAGTCAGGGGTCGCTTCGCGTCCATACGCGGACGACCCCGTCTCTTGGGTCAAAAGCGTATGCGCTCGGGCCCCCCGGCCCAACCCCCTTCGCCCCCCGGGGGTCGACGTCGGGGCGGGTCGGCCGAATCCGGCGTGTAGCGCGGGTTGCGTGCGACCGGGTCTGCGCCCCGTTCGGTCGGCCGGTTCGTCCTGAACTCACCCCGTGGGGACTGGCGCATCCCCCTCACCTGCCGCCGCGTCTCCAGGTCCGGCGGGGGCTGCACCGGGGTAGCCATCGGGGGAGCCATCGGCGGGGCCGGTGGCCGCTGCTGGCGCGGTCCCGGTCGCGGCCGGTCGGGCGACTGGGTCACGACCCCCGGCGGTGGGCGACCCATGTCCGGTGACGGCGGGGTCACGCCGACGGCGCGCACGCCCTGCCCCGCCCATGGCATCCGACCAGCGGGGGCCGCGACGGGAGGCGGATTCGGACGCTTCGAGCCCCCGGTCCACGGGATGGCCTGGGGCCCAGGCAGGTACGGGATCTGGGCACGCGGCGGGTTGCTGCCCCGCCCGGGATCTCGCCTCTGCTCGGGCGGCCGACCGACGACGTCGCGCCGGCCCTGGTCGCGGGGCACCCGGCCATAGGGCTCCCGGTCGCGAATGCGGTGGACGGGCCCGCGATCGTATCGGCGCTCGGTGACGGATGGCGGCCGGCCATCGGGCTCCCGGTCGTGGATGCGGTAGACGGGCCCGCGATCGTATCGGCGCTCGGGAATGGCGATCGGTGCGGGTCGGGCCGCAGGAGGCTCATGGCGGACCCGGACCCGTGGCGGCTCGTAGCGGTGGATTGCCCAGGGGCCCCGGTGGTGGCGGCTGCGCTGCCAGTGCCCCCGGTACTTCCGGTAGTAGTAGCCATCGTGCCAGTAGAGCCCGGGAACCGTCACCACCGAATACAGGCTGGGGCCGGGATCGTAGACGACCATCAGCCCATCGGGGTTGCGGTAGCGGTACTCCTCGACGAGAACATGCCGGGAATAAGTCGGGTAGCCCGAGTCCCAGTAGTCGTCGTATTCCAGGGTCGTGCAGCCGCCCAGGAGCATCAGGCCCCCGAGGACCGGTACCAGGCCCACCGTCGTCGTGATGCGGTGCATCGTTTCGCTCCAACTGTCGTCAACCGGCTGCGATCACCTCCGGGTTCTGGCGGTCCGAGGCGCGGGGCCTGGGACCCGAGACACCGGTTCCCTTGCTTCTCGTTTGCCATTCTCCTGATTGCGTCTGAACGACGGCTGAATGCCGCGACCGGCCCCGCCCGCCCGCGTCTGAGCCAGGAGCGCTCGGCGCCCGGAAAACGAGTGTTTGGCGCCAAGGGCCAGGGCTCCGTAAGATGCGCAGGGCACCTCGAGCCGCCCCCTCGGGGCCGACCCGATGCTCGACCCCTGGCGCAACTGGACCCGCCCGCCTCTCGCTGCCCATGCACCTCGACACGCAGTTCTTGTTCTCCATGGTGTGGCTGCTGCTCGCCGCGACGGTGGCGGTGGGGCTCTTCAATCGCATTGGGCTCGGATCCATCCTGGGGCTCCTGGTGGCCGGGGTGGCGGTCGGGCCCTTCTCCCCCGGCCCCATCCTCACCAAGAACGTGGAGGCGGTGCGCCAGTTCACGGAGCTGGGGGTGGTGCTCCTGCTGTTCCTCATCGGGACCGAGATGCGACCGGCCCGCCTGTGGTCTATGCGCCGGGAGGTGTTCGGCCTGGGGCTGCTCCAGGTGCTGCTGACCGGGGCCGCCATCGCCGTCTTCGAGGTCCTGTATCTGCCGACCTGGCAATCGGCGCTGATCATCGGCCTGACCTTGGCCCTGTCCTCCACCGCCTTCGTGATGCAAATGCTGCACGCCCGGGGCGAGACCGTGAGCCCCCACGGCACGGCGGCCTTCGCGGTGCTGCTCCTCCAGGACCTGGCGGTGGTGCCCCTGCTGGCCCTGGTCCCCATCCTCTCGGAGCGCGGCGCCCTATCGGCGGGCGTGCCCCTCTGGCAGCAGCTCGCCACGGTCCTGGCGATGATCGCGATCGTGCTGACCTTCGGGCGCTATGTGGTCCCACCGGTCCTCGACCGCCTGACCCGCGAGCGCAACCGTGAGGGATTTCTGTTGGCCGTCATGCTGGCCGTGTTCGTGGCCGTCTGGGCCATGGACCGAGCCGGGCTCTCCATGGCCCTGGGTGCCTTCCTGATGGGGATGCTGCTCTCCGGCTCCCGCTATCACTACCAGATCCAGGCCCAGGTGGAGCCCTACAAGGGGCTGCTCATGAGCCTGTTCTTCGTCGCCGTGGGCATGTCCATCGACTTCGCCGCCATCGCGGATCATCCGCTGCGAATCGCCGCCCAGGTGATCCTGATCGTGCTGATCAAGATCCTGGTCCTCCTGGGGCTGGGGCTCGCCTTCCGCCTGGGGATCGCCACGGCGATCCGGGTGGCCTTCCTCCTGGCCCAGGCCGGGGAGTTCGGGTTCGTCCTCTTCGGCACCGCCAAGGGCCTGGGGGTGATCTCAGACGACCTGTTTGTCCTCGGTGTGGCCGTCATCTCCACCTCCATGCTCCTGACGCCGCTGCTGATCAAGCTTGGCAACGTCCTGGCGGCACGCTTCGAGGTGGAGGAGACGCCGCTCGCGAGCGCCAGCCCGAGCGGGCTCCCCGCCCCGGAGGCCGCCTCGCCCCGAGGGCAGGTGGTGATCGCGGGTTACGGGCGGGTCGGCCACAGTGTCGCCGTCCTGCTGCACCAGAGCGGCGTCCCGGTCCTGATCGTGGACAAGGACCCGGCCCGCGTCGATCAGGGGCGCAAGGATGGTCTGCCCGTGTTCTTCGGCGACATCTCGGACCCGCACCTGCTGGAGGCCATCCAGATGGAGCAGGCGGCCCTGGTGGTCCTGGCCGTGGACCATCCCCGCACCGCCCTGCGCGCGCTCACCCACCTGCGCAACGACTACCCGGAGCTGCCCGTGATCGCCCGCGGCAAGGACCTGGAGGGTGTGGGGCACCTGCTCGCCGCCGGGGCCACCCGGGCCTTTCCGGAGATCCTCGAGAGCAGCCTGCGACTGGGGGCCGAGGCCCTGCAGATCCTGGGGGTCGCCGGAGACGACGTGGACCGCCTGGTGGACGGGGTGCGTTCCACCCGTTACGAGGTGCTGCGCTGAGGGGCACCCGATGGGGCCGCATCCGAGCCGCCGCGCTTCCAGCACCCGGGCGGCTGAGCCGGCGGGGCCTCCCTGCCCCCGCGGCAAGGGCGATCAGCCAGCGCCGACCTAACGGTGGCGGATAAAGTCGTAGATGTTCAGATAGTCCTGTCCCGGATGGTTCCAGGAATTGTCCGAACGCATGGCGTTCTTCATCAGCTCCCGGAAGTGATCCGGATAGTTGTAATAGCAGTCGATGGCGCGGCCCAGGGCGGATTCGAGGCCCAGGTTGTCGTAAGTCTCGAAGCTGTAGCCGTTGCGCTCGTGCAGGGGATGGAATGAATGGTCCTTGTCGAACACGGTATCGGCCAGACCGCCAATGCTGCGCACCACCGGGATAGTCCCGTAGCGGAGCGCGATCAACTGGGTGAGACCGCAGGGCTCGAACTGGCTCGGCACCAGGATCATGTCGGCGCCGGCATAGATGAGGTGGGACAGGTCCTCGTCGAAGCCGATCTCCAGATGGCAGTCCGGATTCTCGTTCAGCATGTGCTTCAAACCCCAGAAGTCGGCATTGATGCCGTGATCCGGGCTGGAGCCGAGCAGCACGAACTGGGCGCCTTTGCCCAGGGAATAGAAGATGCCGTGGCGCACCAGCTCCAGCCCCTTCTGAGGGTCGAGACGGCCGATGAAGGCGACGATCGGCTTCTCATTGTCGGCGAGCATCAGGCGATGACGTAGGGCCCGCTTGTTGTCGTACTTGCGATCGATGGAATCTACGCCATAGGGCACCGGCAGGTGACGGTCGACCTCCGGGTTCCAGACGTCATAGTCCACCCCGTTCACCACCCCGCCGTACTTCATGTGATGGATATGCAGGGTGGGCTCCAGTCCGAATCCCTGGCCCTGGTCCTTGGTCTCGTACGCATAGCGCGGCGAGACCGTGGCGATGAAGTTGGAATAGACGATGCCACCTTTCAGCAGATTCAGTGCCCCCCGGTGGTGATTGTCGCCCAGGCGCTCATGGGCCATGAAGCGCTCGGGACGGTGCAGGCCGGTCGCGCGCAGCAGCTCGGGTCCCGTCACCCCCTGATGCTTGAAGTTGTGGATGGTCAGGCACACCCGCGGGTGGTGCATGCCCAGGGGCTGGTAGATCTCATAGAGAAAGACCGGCACCAGGGCGGTCTGCCAATCGTGGCAATGGATGACGTCCGGGTGCTTTCCGGCCTGCCACATGAACTCCATGGCGGCGCGGGAGAAGAAGGCGAAGCGCAGCACGTCGTCCCTGAAGCCGTAGAGGCTGCCCCGGTTGAAGAAGTTGTCCGGGGAGTGGGGCTCGATGAAGAAGCACTTGCGGTCGTGCACGAAGCTGAAATAGACGGTGCAGTGGATGGCCCCCTCGTACCAGGGCACCCACAGGTCCTGGTAGACCTCGTGCATCTGAAAGATGTGGTCGTAGCGCAGGTTGTCGTATTTGGGCAGGATGATCTCGACATGATTGCCGCGAATCGCAAGCTCACGGCTCAACCCGAAGACCACATCGGCGAGCCCCCCAACCTTGGCCACCGGAGCCATCTCCGGCGTCACATGAACGACATAGAGGCTGGGGCGCTGCTCGTAGTACTGGGGTGGAGCCGACTCCGTGCCAGGCTCCGGGAGCATCTCGGACTGGGGCTCCAGCTCCCAGGGACGCCCTGGCCCCTGCGGCGGCTCGACCTCGGGCTCCCCTTTCCGTGCCGGCGGCTCGGGAGTGACTGGGGGCAGGGGCTCGCGGATCTCGGCGGAGGCGGGCTCCGCCACGGCTGGCGCTGGCGGACTGGGTGGCACGGCCTTCGTCGACTCAGGACGGCTCGCCGCCGTTGCGCCCGGGCTGGCGACGGGCTTGGGGGACAACTCCAGCGCGCCGGGCCCCGAGGCTGGGGCCGCTGACTCCTCCTTGCTCCGCCCCGGCTCCGGCGCCGCCTTCGGGGGCCGCTCCGCGGCGGGCTCAACCTTAGCCGCCGGCCCGGACGCCGGGACCTTGTGGGGCTCGGGCTTGGAGACGGGCTGCCCTTTCGCGGGGGCCCCCGAGTCCGAGGCGCCGACCGCCCCCCCTCCCCCCTTGACGGAGCTGGGCGCCGGGCGCCGCGGCTGGGCCGAGCCTGCCCCGGGGGGTGCTGCCTCCTCGGGCGTCGGGGCACCCTTGTCTACCGGCGCCGCCGACACTGGAACCTGCGCCTCCGGGGACCCTGGCCCCGGAGTCCCGGGTCCCTCTCCACCCGTCCCCGCTCGGGCTTGGGCCTTGGCCCCTCCAGGCTCGGAGGCGGTCTTTGGGGTCGGCGCCGCTCCCGACGCGAGGTCCGCCTTGGGCTTGGCCTCGGGCTTGGCCGCGGCCGTGTCGGAGGGCTGGGACTGGGGCTTGTCCTGAGCCTCGGGGGACTGGGGGGGGTTTCTTGGTGATGGGTGGGGTCGGCTTCTTCGCCATTGTCTTGGCCTTGCTCAAGCGCTCTGTTCAGTTGGTGGCGCGGTTTCGCCGGCGCGCGGCGCCGGCTCGGACCCGCCGGTTTCGATCTCGGCCTCCCACTCGGCGGTGCCCCGGGGCCGGGCAGCGGTCGGCGCAACGGGCTTGAGGACGATGCCCGCCAGAGGCGGCAGAGTCACCACCAGGGACTGGGGACGGTTCATCCAGGCGACCGCCTCCGTGGCAAGCGGGCCTGGACCATTGCCCATCCCGCCGCCGCCGTAGGCCTGGGCGTCGGAGCTTAGCACCTCCTGGTAGGCCCCCGGCGCCGGCATGCCGATGCGATAACCCTCCCGGGGCACGGGGGTGAAGTTCAGCGCGACGACCAGGTGCTGGCCTTCCTCACGACCCCGGCGCTGGTAGATCAGCACCGAGTTCTGGGCATCGTGGCAGTCGATCCACTCGAAACCCTGCCAGTCGAAATCCTGGGCGTGTAGGGGCGGCTCCTCTCGGTAGAGCCCGTTGAGCGCCCGTACCAACTCCAGGATGCCCTGGTGCAAGGGGAAGTCGAGGACATACCAGTCGAGCGTCCGG